>NZ_JAUYQU010000080.1 GCF_030697065.1 Bradyrhizobium sp. | reverse complement strand
GCACGAGTAGACCACAGGGCAACCGGATCATCCGGCTTTCCCCGCGCAACGGTTTACGGCTTATACGTGCTCACCCTGGTGAACCGGGCTTTGTTGCCACCATCGCCTTGCGGATTGATACATCCAAACCCGGTTGGGCCGGATGAATCTCCGCAAGACTTGACGCCAGCGTCGGGGCGTCGGGCCTGCACGATTTCGCTCGTCCGCGCCCGTCTCGCCAAAGCTCCCGCCGGACCTCGTAGCCAATCCGGCGAGGTTCGTCGAAGACAGTTTGCAGCGCCGTTCGTCCGCACGCCGGATAATCGCTCACGGAGTTGATCCCGCCCTGCGATCCCTTGCGCGCCCGACGCTGTCGCGTCCATCGCATCCCGCCGCGCGTTCGTGACGTGCGCACGCCCCTCGTTCGGGCGGGACGGACGAATCAGTAAAGGTGATTTGCCCGACGTGTTAAGCGGAATATTTTTGTTTTCGGGGCTTGACTTTCACTTCTGATAATCGGAAGTGATTTGCCCGTCGGGTGGCGGTTGGCGAACAGTCAGCGGCAATTTTGCCATTGCATCACACTCATCCGGGTCAATTCGTGCGAGCCCGTCGCCAGCTACGCGAGATGCCGTAGTCATACGGAACGATTTGTTCACGCGTCGGTAGCGACTCCCGGGTCATTTGGGTCCATGCTCGGCAGGCTGTGGGGGCGGCCCAAAAATTTGGGTAAAAACATGTCGCAATATTTCTTCCGGATCAGCCATGGCCGCTATTCCGGCGCTTCCGATCAGGCGAGTGAATTCGAGAGCCGCGAAGACGCCTGGGCCGAGATGACCAAGGTCTGCGGCAACCTGCTCGGCGGCATCTCGCGCAGTCTCAAACAAGACTCCGAATGGTGCATGGAATTGCTGGACGAGACCAGGAAGCCGGTGTTTCGCATACGGCTGGTGGCGGAGACGCTGGATGAGGATCCGCTATCGCCGGCGTAAAGCGTCTGCCGTTGCGGCTTTTCGAAAGTCAATCTCGACTCGATGATCGGTATATTCACCTGTCATCACGCCTGCGCGTTAATCATTCAGACGTGTGAAGCTGCACCCACATCGCGCGTTGCGTGCGTTTATCCGTGCTGTTGCACAGTTCCCCGTATTCTTACGGGAACCGCCGTTAAGATTAATTTGGAACTTTCGCCGGTAGTTTGTTCCAACAGCGGGCGACCACCAGTCAAAGAAATCCACAGCGCCCGCCTTTCGGACAAATGGAATGACAAGCATCATGCAATCGGGCCTGCCGTCGTGCCGGTGCCCCGCGACCGTCGGCCAGATTGCCGGCCGATTCGAGCTCGCTTAAAGCGCGGCCGTCATTTCATGCCGGACACATGACCCTACCTTGGCAAATCACCCCGGAGAACGGCAATGACGATTGATCGGCGAATGTTGATACGCGGAGCGTTGGCTTGCGCGTGCTGCTTGAAGGCAGGCGTAGCCGCCGCGTCGGATGCGCCCCCGCATGGTGGCGCGCCATCGGCGCACTGGAGCTATGAAGGCGACGGCAATCCCGAGAAATGGGGTGAACTCCAGTCCGATTTCAAGATGTGCCAGCTCGGCCTGGAGCAGACGCCGATCGACCTCAGCAACGGTATCAAGGGCGATGTCGGTTCGGTCGAATATGACTACCGGCCGCTGCCGCTCCGTATCGTCAACAACGGCCATACCATCCAGTTCAACGCCGATCCGGGCAGTGCCTGTGTCATCGGCGGCACGCGTCATGAATTGCTGCAGTTCCATATGCATCACCCGAGCGAGCATTTGCTGGCTGGAAAAGGCTTCGATCTCGAATGCCACTTCGTGCACAGGTCGGGTGCGGGAGCGCTCGCGGTGACCGGCGTGTTCATTCGTCCGGGTGCCGCGAACGTCGCACTGCAGACATTCTTCGAGCGGATGCCCGCCAAGGCAGGGCCGGAGGTGCGGGCCGACAGTTCCATCGATATCGCGGGAATCCTGCCGAAGAGCGGCGGATATTTCCGTTACATGGGTTCATTGACGACGCCTCCCTGTTCCGAAGGCCTCACCTGGACGGTTCACAAGGAGCCTGTCGAGGCATCCGTCGAGCAGATTCGGAAATTCGCGTCGTTGTTTCCCAAGAACTCACGCCCGCTTCAGAAGCGCAATCGGCGCTTCGTCATCGACGCATCCTGATCGCCTGCTTTTTCTCGATTTTGAAGGAATTTCACCATGAGCAAGTCTTCGTCTTCCGCAAGCGTCGCGCCGTCCGGCGCGTTCGGGTTCTTCACCAATCGCAAGATCAGCACCAAGATCTCCATTGGATTTGGCTGTATTCTCGTCTTAACAGGCCTGATTTCGGCCATTTCCTATCTGGAGTTCGGGAAAATCGATCGGGACTTCAACGACTATTCGCGAAAGGTGACCAATGGCGCCGTCATCAGCGACATCGACCGGCAATTCCTGGCGTTCCGGCGCTATGCCGGTGAGGTCTCGGAGAACATCGAAGAGAACTTCGCCGCTGCCGACAAGACCCGCAAGATCGTGCGGGAAAAGTTTGACCAGGCGCTGAGGGGTATCAAGGACCCCGTACGGAACGCGAAAGTGAAGGCGATGGCCGATCAGTTCGACGTCTATTCGAAGGATTTCGACAAGGTCGTGCCGATGCAGCGTGAGCAGGCAAAGCTGGTGAAGGAAGTGCTCGATCCGGTCGGACAGAAGTTGCGCCTCGATCTGGAGCGGTTGCAGAAAAACGCCGCGGTCCAGGCCGGCAACAGCAACACCGTGATCCTCGCCGGCGAGGCCATCAAGCTGCTCATGCAGGTGCGTCTCAACTCCGACAAGGCGCTTGCGCGCCATGACGAGGCGTTCGTGAAGGTCGCCGAAGCCGCGTTTGTGGATCTCAAGCGAGTTCTGACGTCGTTCGAGGCGGCAATAGTCAATCCCGACGTTCGCAAGCAATTCGATGAAGTCAGGTCCAACGCCGATAAATTCCACGATGCGTTCGCCAAAGCCATGCACGACTCCAAGGAAACAAGTGCGCTCATGAACGGTGAGATGCGGAAAGCTGCGCGAGCGATTGCCGCCGAAGCCGCGGCCATCAAGGAGAGCGTGGTCGCCGAGGAACACAAGATCGAGCAAGAGGTAACCAGCCTGATCGCCTGGGCCAATACGATGATTGTCTGGGTTGCAGTCGGCAGTCTGGTCCTCGGCATGGTGCTGGCATGGCTGATCGGACGGGCGATCTCCAGGCCGGTGGTCGGACTTTGCGCCGGCATGCGCGAACTCGCCGAAGGCAATTTCGAGGTCGTGCTGCCGGGTCTCGGCCGCGGTGACGAAGTCGGCGACATGGCGCAGGCGGTCGAGACCTTCAAGGTGAAGGCCGAGCAGAAAGCCCGGGAGGAAGCGGAAGCCAAAATGAAACAGGATCAGATCGCGGCGCAGCAGCGCAAGGCCGATATGATCAAGCTCGCCGACGATTTCGAAGGCGCGGTCGGCGAGATCATCGAAACGGTTTCCTCGGCCTCGACCGAACTGGAGGCCTCCGCCGGCACGCTGACCTCGACGGCCGATCGTGCCCAGGAACTGACGACCGCCGTCGCTGCCGCCTCCGAGGAAGCGTCCACCAACGTGCAGTCGGTGGCTTCCGCCACCGAGGAACTGTCGTCGTCGGTCAACGAGATCAGCCGCCAGGTGCAGGAATCCTCGCGGATGGCCAATGAAGCCGTCCACCAGGCCCGCGCCACCAACGACCGGGTCGGCGAACTGTCGAAGGCCGCGGCGCGGATCGGCGACGTCGTCGAACTGATCAACACCATCGCGGGCCAGACCAACCTGCTGGCGCTGAACGCCACCATCGAGGCGGCCCGTGCCGGCGAGGCCGGTCGCGGCTTTGCCGTCGTGGCTTCCGAAGTCAAGGCGCTGGCCGAGCAGACCGCCAAAGCGACCGGCGAGATCGGCCAGCAGATCAGCGGCATCCAGGCTGCGACCCATGAATCGGTTGACGCCATCAAGGAGATCAGCGGCACCATCGAAAGGCTGTCGGAGATTTCCTCGACCATCGCGGCTGCCGTGGAAGAGCAGGGCGCGGCGACCCAGGAAATTTCCCGCAACGTGCAGCAGGCCGCGCAGGGCACCCAGCAGGTATCGTCCAACATCATGGACGTGCAGCGTGGCGCCAGCGAAACCGGCTCGGCCTCCTCGCAGGTGCTCTCCGCGGCACAGTCGCTGTCCGGCGACAGCAACCGCCTCAAACTCGAGGTCGGCAAGTTCCTCAACACGGTGCGGGCGGCCTGACGATCGGGAGCTTCCGGGGCCCCACGACAAACTGACGGCCCGCATGTTGCGGGCCGCCTTTTGTTCTTCACATTCAGGAACGGTCTGGCCGCAGTAAGCGGCTCCGGCGCGGGGTATTGCACGCTAGGTTGCACAGGGTCCCGTAATTTTACGAGACCAGGAAGCCGGTATCGAGAATTAGGCTGGTAGCGTAGCCGTTCGGCCGGCAGCGCCAGCGGGATCTCGCGCAGCCTCAAGCAAAACGCCGATTGGCAGATGGAATTGCTGGACGACGCCAAGAAGCCGGTGTTTCGAATCCGGCTGGTGGCGGAGACGGTGGGTTAGACAGCCTCATTGGCTGTCTGGCCGGTAATTTTACCGTCCGTAAAATTAACGGAATGGCATCGCTCTTATCGCATTACTGAAACGCAAGCAGTCATCACGCAAATCCGGCAATTTTGATTCGCTGTCGTCGATTCTGGAACTCTCGAGTTGAGAGCTCAAGGTCGGCGAGTTCCTTATTTCAGTGCGGGTAGTGTGACCAATAGCGGTCACACTTGGAAACTAGCTAGTGGAACGATAGAATGTCAATTCTTGCCAGATTCAAGATCATTACAAAGATCTTGGCCGTGATCCTGATGCTCGCAGCGATCGCCGGCGCGGTCAGTTGGATGGGCATCCAGGCGCTCGGCTCCCTCAATGCGCGCGCCGAGTACATGAACGCGGCTGCAAAGCGCTCGCTGATGGCAGCGCGCTCCAATCAGAACGTCATTGCGCTCAACCGGGCCGAATTCCGTGTCGCACTTGATCCCGGTCCCGAAAGCCGCGAAGCGGTCCGCAAAGTGATCGACGAACAAATGCAGATGTACCAGGAGCGGATCGCTGAGGTCGGCAAGACCACCGACGACAAGGTCAGGGCCATGATGCCTGCGATTGCGCAGGCGATGGCCGAGTACAAGGCGAGCCTGGACAATACGCTTCGGCTCGCGGACGCGACAAAGGATGTCAAGCTTGCGCCGGAGACGGTGCAGCTGAGGGACAATGCGCTGAAAAGCCGTGCCTTGTCCGCGCAGTTGCAGGATCGGGTGAGGACCGCTGGCGACGGGCTCGCTGAGCGCGTCGATCGGCTCTCCAGAGAAGCGAGCGAAGAATATCAGACCACTTCACGGCTTCTAATGATCGTAACCGTGGTCGGTGTGCTGCTCGGCCTGGCCGCAGGTTTCCTGATCGCCAAGTTCGGAATCGTCAATCCGATTGTCAGCTTGAAGGCAGTCATGGAAGCGCTGGCCGGCAACGATCTGAAAGCTGAAGTTCCCGGTACAGACCGCCGCGACGAGGTGGGCGATATGGCCCGCACCGTGGAAGTGTTCAAGAAGAATGGCCTGGAGGTCGAGCATCTGAAAATGGAACAGCAAGCGTCGGAGAAGCGCGCGGCCGAACAGCGCAAGGCCGACATGATCAAGCTGGCAAACGATTTCGAAGGCGCGGTCGGCGAGATCGTCGAGACCGTCTCCTCTTCGTCGACGCAG
>NZ_JAUYQU010000015.1 GCF_030697065.1 Bradyrhizobium sp. | reverse complement strand
GGGACCGATGCAGGTGAAATCGAGCCGGTTGCCGCCGCCGATATTGCCGTACAGAATCCGCCCGACATGCAGGGAGACGCCGAACCGGAAGCGCTCGACGGTCTCGCCGACCGGATAGTGCATCGCCTCGACGCTGGCGCGGGATTCGCGCGCGGCTTCCAGCACATGGCCGCAGACCTGGCTGATGTCGCCGACATATTCGTCGATCGGAAACACCGCGAGCAGCCCGTCTCCCATGAATTTCAGCACCTCACCGCCATGGTCCCTGATCGCCGCCACCTGGCAGTCGAAATAGCTGTTGAGGATGTCGACCACGGTCTCGGCCGGCAGCCGGTCCGACAGCGCGGTAAAGCCGCGCAGATCCGACAGCCAGATAGCGGCATCCATGGTGTCGGTATGGCCACGCCTGATCTGGCCCTTCAGGATCCGTTCGCCGGCACGGTTGCCGACATAGGTGTCGAGCAGCAGCGACGAGGTGCGGCGCCACTGGATGATCTCGATGACCCGCGCCAGCGCCGGCACCAGCGCGCGTAGCGCGGCCAGTTGCTGATCGGTGAAGCCGCCCGGCTGCCTGGTGGTCCAACTCGATGCGTGACTGAGACCATCGGTGAAATGCAGCGGCAGCGCGATGTAATCGGTGGCGCCCTCGGCGCGCAAATCGTCGAAAATCGAAAAGCGCCCGGCCTCCATATCATCCAGCCGGCCGCGAACCTCCGTGCCTTCCGTGAACACGATCATCAGCGGGCTGCTGGTGAATGCGGGGTCACTCAGGATATTGAAATCCACCGTGCCGATCTCGACCTCGGCGCCGGGCCGCCAGATGAAATTGCGGCCGTAGATATCCGGATGCAACGTGCGGACGAAGATGCCTACCCGCCACAGCGGCAGGCCCGCCGCCACCAGGCGTTCGCAGATCTCCGCCATCATCCGCGTCGGGCTGGCCGCCGAGCGCGCGCCGTCGATCAGCCAGTCGGTAATTTTCTGCAGCTCGGGTGCGTTCATGATCCCAACATGTGGGAGGAAGTACATCGGAGGTCAAGCCGAGACAGCCGTTTCGAGTTGGCAGCGCACAGCCGGCGTGACCCGGCGGCGGAGGTGCGCTAGCTTCCTGGTATAAATCGGGGAGAAGCGTCACAGTGTACGACATCATCATCGCCGGCGGCGGCTCGGCGGGCTCGGTCATGGCCCACCGGCTCTCGGCCAAAAGCGCCAACAAGGTCCTGCTCTGCGAAGCCGGTCAGGATACGCCGCCCGGCCACGAGCCGCCGGAAATTCGCGACAGCTATTCGGGGCAGGCGTATTTCGATCCGCGCTTCCACTGGACCGAACTCAAGGTCACCACGCAGATCGTCAGCCACAACAACCCGGAAGCGGACCGCCCGCCGTTGCGCAAATACGAGCAGGCGCGCGTGCTGGGCGGCGGCTCCTCGATCAACGGCCAGATGGCCAATCGCGGCGCGCCGACCGATTACGCGGAGTGGGAGGCCCGCGGCGCCGAGGGGTGGAACTGGAACGACGTGCTGCCCTACTTCAAAAAGGTCGAGCGCGACCTCGATTGCGACGGGCCGCTGCACGGCAAGGACGGCCGCATCCCGGTGCGCCGCATTCCCAGGGAGCACTGGACCCGGCACAGCCAAGCCATGGGCGAAGCCTGCAAACTCGCCGGCTACGCTTATCTGCCGGACCAGAACGGCGAATTCGTCGAGGGCTATTTTCCGGTGACGCATTCCAACCAGGACGAGGCGCGCGTCTCGGCGGCGATGGGCTATCTCGATCGCGAGACCCGCCAACGCAGCAATCTGACGATCTCGACCGACACCGTGGTGAAGGAGTTGCTGTTCGACGGCACGCGCTGCGTCGGCGTCAAGGCGCTGGTCGATGGACGGGAACAGGAGTTTCGCGGCCGCGAGATCATCCTGTCCTGCGGCGCGATCCATTCGCCGGCGCATCTGCTGCGCGCCGGGATCGGCCCGGTCGGACATCTCCGGGAAATGGGCATTCCCGTGCTGATGGGCCTAGCAGGCGTCGGCCAGGGGCTGATGGATCACCCCTCGATCTCATTGTCCTCCTATGTGCGCCGCGGCGCCCGCATGAACGCGCACACGCGCCGCCACATTCAGATGGGGCTGCGCTATTCCTCGGGGCTGTCAGGCACGCCTGCCGGCGACATGTTCGTCGCGGTGCTGAGCAAGTCGGCCTGGCATGCGGTCGGCGAACAGATCGCCTCGCTGCTCACCTTCGTCAACAAGACCTATTCGGAGACCGGCCAGGTCAAGCTTGCTTCGCGCAACCCGCAGGCCGAGCCGATCGTCGAGTTCAATCTGCTGAGCGACCGCCGCGACCTCGACCGCCTGATGAGCGGGTTTCGGAAGATGGCGGGCCTGCAGATGAGCGCGCCGCTGCAGGCGGTCACCGACAAGCCGTTCCCGGCCTCCTACACCGACCGCGTCCGCAAGATCGGCGTGGTCAACACGAAGAACAAGGTCCTCACCTCGATTGCCGCGCTTCTGATGGACGGCCCGGCGGCGCTGCGCCACGCCATGATCGACAATTTCATCGTCGAGGGCTTCACCTTCGAGCAGGTGATGAGCGACGACGAGGCGCTGGAAGCCTTCGTCCGCAAGGCGACGATCGGCGTCTGGCACGCCTCCTGCTCGCTGCGGATGGGCCGCGGCGACGATCCGATGGCGGTGGTCGACACCCAGGGCCGCGTCAAGGGCATTCAGGGCCTGCGCGTCGTCGACGCCTCGATCTTTCCGGTGGTGCCGTGCGCGAATACGAATTTTCCGACGCTGATGGCGGCGGAGAAGATCGCGGATGCGATGGTGTGAGGGGACCGCCCGTACCTGACTTCGCCGGACAGCTGGACCGAGAGCAGATGCGGGCGGAGGACGCGGAATAGTAAAATGTCGAAAACAACCCCATGCACAGATACGAAGTGTCGATGGAACAGCTACTTAGCGCGCGAGAACAATTTGGATTGCGCTACGCTAGTCCGCCTTTACCGCCCACCTGCCCGCGGTGCCGCAGGAAGTGATCCGCCAGCACGCAGGCCATCATGGCCTCGCCGACCGGCACCGCGCGGATGCCGACGCAGGGGTCGTG
>NZ_JAUYQU010000275.1 GCF_030697065.1 Bradyrhizobium sp. | reverse complement strand
AAAACCACGCGCCACGCCGGATTGGTTGGTGAAGAAGAACACAAAATAGCCGGCCTCGTTCAGCCGGCGGATCGCCTTCGCCGCATTCGGCATCCAGCGAATCCGCTCCCGCGTGCCCATATAGCCGTCGTCGTGATTGATCACGCCGTCGCGGTCGAGGAATGCGGCGGGCCTCGGCGCGGGACCGGCAGGATCGATGCTATCGATGCTGCTCATGGCCGCGCCCCGGCCAGCAGGCGCTCGGCAATCCCCGCCACGTCGGACGCCGGAATATCGCGCATGCAGCGGTGCTCGTTCATGGTGCAGATCGGCCGATGGCAGGGCTGGCAGGGCACCACGGTCGCGGTCTGCACGGTCGCGGCAAGCCCGTTCAGCGGCGCCCAGTGATAGGGGCTGGTGGGGCCGAAAATCCCCATGGTCGGCGTCCCGATCGCGGCTGCAATGTGCATCAGCCCGGAATCGTTCGAGATCGCGACGCTGGCCGCCGCCATCGCCAGGATGCCGTTGCGCAGATCTGACCCGGTGAGGTCGCGGACAGCAGGCCCGCCGGCGGCCACGATCTCCGCCGCCAGCGCCTTTTCGCCGGGGCCGCCGACCACCCAGACATCAAAACCGCGTTCGGCCAACAGCCGCGCGGCTTGCGGATAGGAGGTCCAGCGCTTGGAGGCGCCGACCGAGCCCGGCGCCAGTGCAACGGCCGGGCCGCTGCCGAGCCCATTGGCCTGCCGCCAGCGGCTGGCCTCCTCGGCCGGAACCCTGAGCTGCGGCACCGGCCATTCCGCAGGCAGCGGCGCGCCGTCGGGCAGCGCCAGCGCCGCGTTTTTGTCGATGAAGCGGGGCAGGGCCTTCTCGCCCCAGCGCCATCGGTTGATCAGCCCGAACCGCGCTTCGCCCACAAATCCCACCCGTTCCGGGATGCCGGCCAGCGCGGGCGCGATCGCCGACTTCCAGGTGCGCGGCAGCACCAGCGCGGTGCCGTAGCCCCGGGCCCGCAGCTGCTGCGCCAGGCCCCATTGCTTGGCCACCGCAAGCCGGCTGCGCGGCAGGTCCCAGACGAT
>NZ_JAUYQU010000218.1 GCF_030697065.1 Bradyrhizobium sp. | reverse complement strand
ATGACAGCCATTTGCGACGACCCCGGCGGGGTCGATTCGAACCCGCTTTCGCGGAAGGCGGACATCGCCCCACGGGACCGGCGATAACGTCCCCAAAGTGCCTTGAATCGCTCGATCCGCGCCGAAACCGCCGCAATTGATCTGACCGGTAGACGACATAGGATGCTATGATCGCGGATGCTTGAAATAGATCATCACCAGGACCGGCACCCTTTCAGCGGAAGCGCCGCGCCACCGCAGGACTTTCTCGAGGCGGAGAATGTCAGCCTTCGGCTGCTGCTGGCACAAGCGGAAATCAACGCCCAGGGACTGCTCGATCAGGCCGGCATCGACGCCCGCGAGCGCGCCGCGGCCGACAAGCTGCAGAAGCTGATCCTGGAAGAGCTGCACCATCGCATCAAGAACACGCTGGCGACGGTCAGCGCCATTGCCTCGCAAAGCCTGCGCAATGTCGCCGGCGCCGAGCACGCGCAGCACGCCATCGAGGGCCGGTTGCTGGCGCTGGGACGGGCCCACGATCTGCTGTTGCAGGCGCGATGGAGCAGCGCCGATCTCGAAAAAATCGTGCGCGGCGCCACCGAGGCCTTCGACGATCTGGACGCGCCGAAGTTCTCGATTCTCGGACCGCCTATCCGGATCGCCTCCGGCGCCGTTATCGCCATTGCAATGACGCTGAACGAACTATGCACCAACACCACGAAGTTTGGCGCCTTGTCGGCGCCGAACGGCCGCGTCGACATTGCGTGGGCGGTCGATGAGCCGTCGCAGCGGCTGCGCCTGACCTGGACCGAGAGCAACGGGCCCACGGTCCAGCCGCCTACCCGGCAGAGTTTCGGCACCCGCCTGATCGAGACTCTCGGCAGGCAGCTCAAGGGCGATGTCCGCTTGACCTATGCGCCCACCGGCTTCGTCTACGCGTTCGACGTGCCGCTGGCATCGCTGACGCCGTCGGCCGCCGAATAGAGAGCGGATCCCGTGCCGTCGGGACTTCGGGCGGCCTGCCCTCTCGAAGACGCCTCGGCCGCGACCGCGCCCTGTATTTCTACGGAGTTCCAACTTAACGCGGCCGTAGGGCTGCGACGCCTAGGGTGCGCCTCAATTCCTGCCCCCCCAACAGATCGCTCCGGGAACGATGGCGCCACAACCGGATCATTCCATCATCGCCGAACTCGAGGACGCCGTCAGGAACGGCTCGCCCGCGGAGCGGGTCGAAACGCTTCGGCAGGTGACCAACCTGTTCCTGCATGACGGCGCGCGTCTCAACGATGAACAGGTCAAGGTCTTCGACGACGTCATGTGCCTCTTGATCGCCCGGGTCGAAAGCCGAGCCAGGGCCGACTTCGGCAAGCGGCTGGCGCCGGTCGCCTTTGCGCCGCCGGGAGTCATTCAGAGACTGGCATGGGATGATGAAATCGCGGTGGCCGGCGACGTGCTGGCCCAGTCCAGCCGCCTCAATACCAGCACGCTGGTCGAAATAGCGCGCAAGAAGGGGCAGGCTCACCTGCTGGCGATTTCGGGCCGCAGCAACCTGCCCGAAGCCGTCACCGACGTGATCATCGATCGCGGCGAGCAGAGGGTCATCAAGAAGCTCGCCACCAACTCCAGCGCGCGCATTTCCGAGGCCGGCTATACCGGCATCGTGGCGCGGGCCGGCGACGACGACGAACTTACCGAGATCCTCGGGCTGCGCATCGACCTTCCGCTCAGATTCCTGCGCGACCTGTTGCGGCGCGCCTCCGACGCGGTCCGCGCCAGGCTGGCGGCGATCGCGTCGCCGGAACTGCGGGAAGAGATCAAGCGGGTGCTGAAATCGATCCTCGGCGAAGGCGGCGACGACAGCCCGTTGGCGCGGGATTTCGGCGATGTCGAGAAATTCATCAAGTTGAAGAAGGAATTGAACGAGCTCGACGACGCCGCCGTGTACCTGTTCGCCGAAGCCGGGAAATTCGACGAGGTGATCGTCAGCCTCGCGGTGCTCAACGACGCGCCGACCGACATGATGGCGCGGCTGCTGGAGGGACCTCGCGCCGACCTCATCCTGATCCCGTGTCGGTCCGCCCGCCTGAACTGGCCGAGCGTCGAGAGCATCCTGCGCAACCGGCCGATGCCGGCCCCCATCAATGAACAATCGGTCGCGCTGGCGCAGCGCGACTACCGGAAACTGTCGCTGGAAACCGCGCAGCGCACGGTGCGCTTCTGGCAGCTGCACAACAAGATCGGGAAGTAGCCGCTGCTGCGGATAGAGCGAGCGTAGGGTGGGCAAAGGCGCGCCTTCGCGCCGTGCCCACCAAATTCACATCGAAATCGCTGCGGGATGGTGGGCACGCTGCGCTTTGCCCACCCTACGGCCGTAGCCGGTCGCTGATCCGTCATTGCGAGGAGCAAAGCGACGAAGCAATCCAGCTTGCCTAAACAAGATGGATTGCTTCGCGGAGCCTGTCATCGGGCGGCGCTTTGCGCCGACCCGTTGGCTCGCAATGACGACTTAGAGATTCTCAGTTCTTGGTCTTGTCGACCAGCGCGCCCTTCTTGATCCAAGGCATCATGTCGCGGAGTTTTTCGCCGACTTCCTCGATCGGATGCTGTGCGAGCTTTGCCCTCGTGGCCTTGAACGAGGTCTGGTTGACCTTGTTCTCCAGCATCCAGTCGCGGGCGAACTTGCCGCCCTGGAAGTCGGCGAGCACGCGCTTCATCTCGGCCTTGGTCTCTGATGTGCTGATGCGCGGACCGGTGACGTATTCGCCGTATTCGGCGGTGTTGGAGATCGAGTAGTTCATGTTGGCGATGCCGCCTTCATAGATCAGGTCGACGATCAGCTTCACCTCGTGCAGGCATTCGAAATACGCCATCTCGGGCGCGTAGCCGGCCTCGACCAGGGTCTCGTAGCCGCCCTTGATCAGCTCGACCAGGCCGCCGCACAGCACCACCTGCTCGCCGAACAGGTCGGTTTCGCACTCTTCCTTGAACGAGGTCTCGATGATGCCGGCGCGGCCGCCGCCGATCGCCGAGGCGTAGCTGAGACCGAGGTCGTGGGCATTGCCCGAGGAGTCCTTGGAGATCGCGATCAGGCAGGGCACGCCGCCGCCGCGCTGGTATTCCGAGCGCACGGTGTGGCCGGGGCCCTTCGGCGCGATCATCAGCACGTCGAGATCGGCGCGCGGATCGAGCAGGTTGAAGTGCACGTTGAGGCCGTGGGCGAACACCAGCGCCGCACCGTTCTTCATGTTGTCGTGCAGATGTTCGCGGTAGATGTCGCCCTGCAATTCATCGGGTGTCAGCATCATCACGAGGTCGGCCCATTTGGCGGCCTCGGCGACTTCCATCACCTTGAATCCGGCGTTCTCCGCCTTCTTGGCGGAGGCCGATCCCTTGCGCAGCGCGATCGCAACGTCCTTGACGCCGGAATCCTTCAGGTTCAGCGCATGGGCGTGGCCCTGGCTGCCGTAGCCGACGATGCAGACCTTCTTGCCCTTGATCAGGTTCAGGTCGGCGTCGCGATCGTAATAAACACGCATGGTCGTTTCCTCATGGGTGGCCAAAATCGGCCGGTTAATCAGGCTTTCAGGTGGTCGGGACCGCCGGTCGCCCGCGAATTTCCGGCGTTGTCTAGAGCATTTTCCCTTGCAGGGGAAATCCGTTTTGGCATGGCGCAGTGCGGCATCATGCGTCCATCAGGACCGGGTAGAGCGAGGCCAGCAGCAACAGCGCCATGACGATGTTGAAGGCCCGGACCGCCCGGGGCGACGTCAGGATCGGCCGCAGCGCGCTGCCGAACGCCGCCCAGGCCGCGCAGGACAGCGTGCCCAAGAGCAGGCTGAGCAGCACCTGGATGACGATGTTCCAGGGAAAGCCGGCGATGCCGGCATAGGCGGTGATGGTGCCGATCACCATGACCCAGCCCTTGACGTTGATCCACTGGAACATCGCCGCGCCCCAGAACGTCATCGGCCCGCGCGCATTGTCCTGGTCCGGCGTGGCCGGTCCGGACATCGCGATGTGGATCGCGAGATAGACCAGGTAGGCGATCCCGGCATATTTGAGGATCGTCTGCAGCACCGGATAGGTGATGAAGACGGTGCCGAGCCCGAGGCCCACCGCGCCGACCATGAAGGCGAAGCCGATGGTGATGCCCGCGGCATGCGGCAGCGTGCGGCGGAAGCCATAGGTCAGCCCCGACGACAGCAGCATGATGTTGTTCGGCCCCGGCGTGAAGAACATCACGGTGGCGAACATGACGAAGGCGATCAGCAGCGACTGCGACACGCTAGCTCTGCTCGCCGGATTTCGGCTTGCGCAGCAGATAGGTGCCGTGCAGCGGCGCGTGGTAATCGGCCGAGACCAGCGTGAAGCCGACATCGGTCAGCATGCGCTCGATCACCCAGCCGAAGGTGGAATATTCGTCGCGCATGTGGGTGACGACGCTGTCGCGATCGAATTCGTGGTTCTTGATGCTGAAATCGGCCCATCCCTCGACGTCGCGGTCGACGCCGTCGGGCATGCTGACGAAGACGATATCGCGCAGGTAGAAACTGGCGCCCGGTTTCAGCGCGGCATGGATTCGCGCCAGCGCCACCGCCTTCCAGAAATCCGGCAGATGATGCAGCGCGAATTCGCTGACGATCAGGTCGTACGAACCGGGCTGGTAGGCAAAGCTCAGCAGGCCCGCGGGCTGGGTCCGGAGCGCGACCCTGCGGTCGCTGGCCTGGATCTTCGCCAGCGCCAGCATCGCCGGCGAGATGTCGATGGCGTCGACCTGGGCGCCCATCAGCGCAGCCTCGACCGCCAGCACGCCGTTGCCGCAGCCGATATCGGCGACCCGCCAGCCCGGCTGCACGCCGAGCATGGTCAGCGCCGCGCGGGCGCGCAGGTCGCTGTCGTCATGGCGGTCGTAGATCGAGGCGACCGCGGAGTCCAGTCCGAGGCGACGCCGTTGCGTGTAGTACCAGTCGCGCGCCAGCATGGCTTCACATCCCCTCGGGTCCGCGAACGATGGCGGCGACGCCGGTGCGCGAAACCTCGACGAGGCCGAGCGGGCGCATCAGGTCGATGAACTGGTTGATCTTGGCGGAGTTGCCGGTGATCTCAAACACGAAGCTTTCGATGGTAGCGTCGATGACCCGGGCGCGAAACGCCTCGGCCAGCCGCAGCGCCTCGACCCGGTGATCGCCGGTGCCGCGCAGCTTCACCATCGCCAGTTCGCGTTCGATCGAGCGGCCGGTCAGCGTCATGTCGACGACGCGGTAGACCGGAATCATGCGGTCGAGCTGGTGCTTGATCTGCTCGATCACCATCGGCGTGCCCGTGGTGACGATGGTGATGCGGGAGACGTGTTTCTGGTTCTCGGTCTCGGAGACCGTGAGGCTTTCGATGTTGTAGCCGCGGCCGGAAAACAGCCCGATCACGCGCGCCAGCACGCCCGGCTCGTTCTGCACCAGTACCGAGAGCGTGTGCGACTCGATCGGATCGTGGCGCTCTTCCATGAAATAGGCGGATGCGGGCTGGTTCATTTCAAGTCCCTGTCGTTCTCTTGGTCGTGATGTCAGCCGCACCTGTCGTCCCCGCGAAGGCGGGGACCCAGTATTCCAGAGCAGCCGAAATTGAACCGAGACGCCTCGGCGTACTGGGTCGCCCGGTCAAGCCGGGCGATGACAGCTGAATTTGTGTTCGCGATCTCGTGTCAACGATAGCCATGGTCATACCAGCACCCTGCCACCGACGACGGCGGCTTGCGGTATGACCCAACTGCGGAACAAGTCGAAATCGATATTGCCGCCGCTCAGGATCAGACCGACACGCTTGCCGCGCAGCTTCGGTCTGTCCTGCAAGGCGGCGGCGAGTGCCGCGGCGCCGGCGCCTTCGGCGAGATTGTGGGTATCGGTCCAGTAGGCGCGGATCGCGGCGGCCACCTCGTCGTCGCCGACCTGCACGATGCGC
>NZ_JAUYQU010000195.1 GCF_030697065.1 Bradyrhizobium sp. | reverse complement strand
TACTCCGGGGTGAGCGCGAGATAAGCCGTAAAGCCATTGCGCAGGGAATGTCGGATGTTCTCCGCTGCCCTGTATGCTCGTGTGCGCCACTTTCGCACAATTTTGCACACGAGACCGCGGGTGCAGCGCGCATCCGGCATTCCCTGCTCCCTCATCGAGGGGGAAACGACAGGCAAACCTCGGGCAAATCGTGCCGCGAGAAGGCGGACGCGTATCTGGTGGTTGAGATTGAATAGAGCGGCCACGCTGTTCGCACATCTACCGTTGTCGTCCCCGCGAAGGCGGGGACCCAGTATTCCCGAGACGGTCATGTTCAATCGAGAATCCGCGGCGTACTGGATCGTCCGGTCAAGCCGGACGATGACAGTCTCGGTGCGGCGGGTTTTTTGCCAATCCCATATTCACCTCGTTCACGAGCCCGGCGATGCCGGCCACAGCGCCTGCACGATCGCATCCAGCCCGTCGGTCAGCGCCGCCGGGCCCGGCTGCAATATCAGCGGCGATTTGATCTCGACGATGCGGTTGTTGCGCACCGCCGGAATGTCGCTCCAGCCCGGCCGCTGCCTGATCCTGTCGGGAACGACTTTCTTGCCGCACCAGGAAGCCAGGATCACATCCGGCGCCGCCGCGCGCACCACGTCCGGCAGGATGATGCGGTCCCTGGCGGCCTGCTGAAACCGCAATCTCGGCAGCGCGTCTTCGCCGCCGGCGATCTCGACCAGTTCGGAAACCCAGCCGATGCCGCTGATCAGCGGATCGTCCCATTCCTCGAAATAGACTTTTGGTTTTTTCGCGGTCCGGGGCGTGGAGCCGATGCTGGCGAGACGCTGCTCATACGTACTGGCAAGTTGATCGGCGCGGTCGGCGGCGCCGACCAGCGCCCCCAGCGTGCGGATCATCGCCAGAATGCCGGCGATGTCGCGCTGGTTGAAGACGTGGATGGCGATCCCGGCGCGGACCAGGTCGGCGACGATGTCTGCCTGCAAATCCGAGAACGCCAATACCAGGTCGGGTTCGAGCGCCAGGATTTTCGGGATGTCCGCGGAGATGAAGGCCGACACCCGCGGCTTCTCGCGCCGGACCCGCGGCGGCCGCACCGCGTAGCCGGAGACGCCGACGATGCGGTCCTGTTCGCCGAGCAGATACAGCGTTTCCACGGTCTCCTCGGTGAGGCAGACGATCCGGCGGGGAGGGTACTGGCGCATGGAAGGGGATATGCCGAATGGCCGGCGCGTTGTCACGGCGCCATTACCTCCGAGGTCATTGCCTGAGTTACCTGGCCAATGCATCGTACGGAAAACGTCATTCCGGGGCGATGCGAAGCATCGAACCCGGAATCTCGAGATTCCGGGTCTGTTCCTTCGGACCATCCCGGAATGACCGCACCCATTGAACGCAGAAACAAAAACGGGAGAGACGAGTCCCATGACGCCGCTCGAAAAACTCAATTCGATGAAGATGCCGTTCGCGGAATTGAAGGGCGTGAAGTTCACCGAAGCCGAAAAGGACCGCGTGGTGGCGCGCATGCTGGTGCGGCCGGATCTCTGCACGCTGCGTCACACCATTCACGGCGGCGCGGTGATGGCGTTCGCGGATTCGGTCGGCGCCGCCGCCACCGTCCTCAACCTGCCCGAGGATGCCAAGGGCACCACCACGATCGAGAGCAAGACCAATTTCATCGGCGGCGCCAAGGAGGGGATGACGGTCATCGCCACCGCGACGCCGGTGCACCGGGGCCGCCGTACCCAGGTCTGGCAGACCCGGCTGGAAACCGATGACGGCAAACTGGTCGCGGTGGTGACCCAGACCCAGTTGGTTCTATGATACCAGCGCAACTGGTTCCAGTTTCGTCACAAAAGCGTTGCTCTTATTAACAGCTTGATCGCGACATTGTGCCGATATTTCAGGCGGATAGCGGGCTTGAATTCTATGGTGCGATGCACAATATCTGTGGTCTAGGGATTCGAACGCCTCCTTGAGGGCTATCCAAGAGGAGTTATGAAATGAGCACCGATATCGCTACCCGTCCGACGGCCGCCAGGGGCACCGTCCGCACGCTCCGCCAGTCGGAAGAACTGTCGCTGCTGCGCGACCATCTGCTCCGGCTCGACCCGGACAGCCGCCATGACCGCTTCCACGGCTTCATGGATGACAGCTTCATCGAGCGCTATGCCGCCAAATGCGCCGACGACGGCACCGTCGTCATCGCCTACATCGAGGATGGCGTCGTGCGGGGCGCGGCCGAACTGCATCCGCCGGATCGATCGCCGGATTCCCAGCCCGAGATCGCCTTCAGCGTGGAGTCGACGGTGCGCCGGCAGGGCGTCGGGAGCATCCTGTTCAAGAAGCTGATCGCGGAGGCGCGATCAAAGGGCTACCGCTCGCTGCGCATCACCACCGGCGCGCAGAACCAGGCGATGCGGGCGCTGGCCAACAAGTTCGGCGCAAATCTGAAGTTTCGCCACGGCGAGTCCACGGGAACCATCAATCTGGAGCCGCTGGCGCCGCCGCAAGCCGCGATGACGGCGATCGCGACACCGGCCGACGCTGCCCGCGCGATGATCAACGTCAACCGCGCTTACTGGAAGATGATGTTGCGGATGTATGGCTGGAACCGCGCCGCCTGAGCGTCGGTCGGCAATAAAAAAGCCCTTCGCCGATCTGTGATCTGCGAAGGGCTTCAAATCCGTTCAAAGGCGGACATCAGGTGCCGGTGCGCTTGTCGTTGCCGAATTTTCTGACGACGCGCCGCTCCACCACGATCGAGCGCTGCGCGCCCTGTTCGCCGGCGATGACGCGGGTGATCGAACGTCCGAGAACCGGACGCGCCGCCTTCTTCACCTCGGCCTGGACGGCCTCGATGGGCAGCCCCATCAGCGACGCCGCGATCTCCGCTTGCGCGTCGAGATCGTCGGTGATGCCGACCGCGGCGAAAATCGCCTCTTCCAGCGTCGGCGGGTCGCGCCGCACGCGCCGTGTGCCGTATTTGGTGTTCCAGTCTGCGCTCATGGTGGCCTCGCATCTCATTGCCAACTACGTAAGTGCCCCAATGTTGCATTGCAATATGAAATTGGCATGGCAATCCAGCCATGCGTTTACAATCGCTCCAGCGACCTTCGCGGTTACGGCGTCGAATCGGCGGCGCCGGCCAGATCCACCGGCTGCTGCGGCCAGCGTTTCAACGCGGCTCGACCGGCATCGTTCAGCACATAGATGCCGCGCTCGGCGCGGTCGAACCAGCCATAGACGTTGCTTAGCAGGATCTTCGGCGCATCCGGAATGTCGGGCTTGAGATCGCGCACCCGCCGCGGCCCGCGCGCCAGCGCCGATGCGCAGGCCAGCGCCTGCTGGCGATAGGCCGTCATGATCGGTGCGCGCGTACTGCCGCCGAGTGCCGGATCGCCCTTGCGCCGCCGATGTTCGGCGACCAGCCGGGAGCGCTTCTTCGGATTACGCCGCGGGCTGGTTTCGGGCGGCTTGACCAGCACCTCGACGTCGCCGGTAGCGGTGACCGCCAGCATGCCGAAGCCGAGTCTGCGGCACAGATTGCGGTAGCGCGCGTCGCTCTCGCGGCCCTTGCCGCGAACCGACATCCGGGCCGCCAGCCACACCTCGTCGGCGGCGGCGGCGCGATCGACCGCCTGCAGCACCAGTTCGAGGTTGAAGGAAAGTTTCAACTCGCCGATCACCACGATCGGCGGTTCGTCGCCGCTCAGCGCCACCAGATCGCAGCCGCCGACCTCGCCCTTGACGGTGAAGCCGAGCTTCTCGAGGAAGCGCTTGACGGGCAGATAGAGCGCGGTTTCCAAGGGAACTCCGATGCGGGCCGGTGTCGCCTCGCGCGACTCACTGATGCGCCAGTCTAGCCTGAATTGCGATCCCTGGATTTGATCAGGGGGCGCGGGCGCAGGCGTGAGGGCTAAACCCGTCCGCTCACCGGAAGCAGCGCGCCGGTCACGGCGCTGGCGCCGTCGCTGACCAGAAACAGGATCACTTCGGTCAGTTCCTGCGGCGTCACCCATTTGCCGAAATCCGCCTTCGGCATGCTGGCGCGGTTGGCCGCTGTATCGATGATCGACGGCAGCACGGCGTTGACGGTGATCTTGCCCTTCCATTCGGCGGCGAGCGCCTCGGTGAGGCGATGAACGCCGGCTTTGGCGGCGGCATAGGCGCCCATGCCGGCGCCGGCCTGAAGCGCGCCGATCGCGCCGATATTGACGATCCGCGCCGAAGCCGAAGCGGCGAGATGAGGAATCGCGGCGCGCGACGCATTGAGCGCGGTGAGCACATTGAGCGCATACATGTGCTGCCAGGTCCGCGGGTCGCCCTCGGCGACCGCCTCGAACGCAAAGCCGCCGGCGATGTTGATCAGCGCATCCAACCTGCCGAAATGCGCAGCGACCGCCTCGATCGCCTTCGTCGCTGCGGTGGCATCGGAAAGATCGACGCCGCCGAGTTCGATCCGTTGCGCCGTCGCCGGTGTCTGCGACGGCGCATGATCGAGGCCCGCGACCCGGGCGCCGCGTGCCAGGGCTGTCGCCGCGACCACCTTGCCGAGCGCACCCGAGGTGCCGGTCACGACCACGACTTTTCCGTCCATCTCTCGTCTCCGGTTCGGGGACTACCCCCGGATTGTCACGGGGGCCGATCGTTAAAATTTGTCGGAGTTCCGTAAGCGATCCGCAGAAATATCACGCTAGGGTTCGGATGGCCCAATAACTGGGCAGGGGCGCATGACGATGGGAAATCTACCCGACCACGGTTTACCGCTTGTTCAGCTCAAGGAGCAACGCCGCGATCTGATTGTCGCACTGCAAAATCGCAACGGCCCGATCAATAGCTGGGAGCTGATGCAGATCGCTGCGGTTCAGCAGGCCATTTCTGCCTTCGAAGACGTCATCGCCGATCTCGATGCGGAAGCGGAAATGGAAGCCGCGGCCTAGCTGACAAGCGCAACAAGATATTGCGGCGCCCACATGCGATCGCCGGATCAGGCTTCCAGATAGCGCGCCTTCAGCTCGGAGCGTTCCGCCGCTCCCAGGCGCAATCCCTCGCTGAAATAGTTTTCGAGGCTGCCGTAGTCGGCGCGGATCGCCTCGAATGCGGCGGCGAGGAAGGATGGTTCGACCGACCCCAGCACCTGCCGGACCTCATCGGGAAGATCGCTGCTGACGGAGGGATCGCGCCGGTAGAAGGTGTTGGTGAGCAGATAATCCTCCGAAATCAGATGATCCGGCACATCAAGCGCGTGCAGGATCAGCGCGCAGGCGAACCCGGTGCGATCCTTGCCGGCGGTGCAATGGATCACCAGCGGGGCGTGGTCGCCGACCAGATGGGCGAACAGCGCGCGAAAGCTCGGCGTGTTCTGGCGCACATAGTTGCGGTAGGAATCGCGCATCACCTCGAGCGCGTCGGTCGTCGACAGCGGCACGCCGGTAGCCAGCCTTGCCCGCAGCGCCGCGACCACGGTCGGCTCTACCGGTAGCGAATGGACGACGATGTCCTCGACGCCGCAGATCGCGGCAACGCGCTCCTCGGTGCCACGGAAATCGAAGGCGCGCCTGACGCCGAGGCCGCGCAGCACCTCAATGTCAGCCCCGGTGAGGTGGCCGAGGTGGTTGGAGCGGAATATCTGCCGCCAGCGGACGGCACGGCCGTCGCGGGCGGGATAGCCGCCGAGGTCGCGGAAATTGCTGGCGCCGGCAAGATTGAGGTGACGGGCAGGTGGATCTGGCATCGGACCAGTCTAGGCCATCCCGTGCGGCGGGGAAAAGACGGAACAGCCATATCGCCCGATCGGATGGGTCCGGTCTATACTTGCCTTTCTAGGGGGCCGGGATGAATCGACGCAAGATCATTGTAATCGGTGCGGTACTCGCTGCCGCCGCGGCCGGCGCATCGCCCGCGCTGGCGCAGACGACCTTCCAGGACTATCGCTGCGCCGACGGTTCCCAGTTCATTGTCGGATTTTTCCAGTACGACAAGCGCGCGCATCTGCAGATCGACGGCAAAGCCGTGACGCTTGGCAAGCGCGTTGCCCTGTCGGGCTCCCGCTATTCGGGGGGCGGCGTCACCTTGACGATCGGCAAGGCCGGCACCAGGCTCAGGCACGCCAAACGGCCGGTGACGACATGCGTGGTCAATTGAAAACGGGCCGAAACGATTTCGTTTCGACCCGTTTTCCGTTCTTGGGATCGCACCCGCCATCGCCGGTACGTCCGCATCGTGTTGGTCCCGGCATCAGCGCTCACGCACCGGCTTGGTTTCCTGGATCGCTGCGTCATGGTACCAGGCGCCGCCAATGGCAACCTCGCTGACGCGGGACGAAGCAGGGTCGGTGACGGCCTGTGCGTCCTGGTAGCGGCGTCCCCCGAGTGCCGAACGGCCCCCGGCAGGGAATTGGAAGATCTTGGCGGACCCGTGATTCAAACCTGTATTCATCTCAGTCTCTCCTGATGCGCGCGGGGGATAATGGTGCTCCCGACTCGTTCGCGGTTGGTTACTGATCTCGATATCGTTGGTGCCCTCGGCGAGTGCAACCTGATCAAAACCAATCCACGCTCTGGATAAATATTGGGCATTTCCGTTTTTGCTTGCAGAACAGCACTGGCCGCGTGGCTAACGCTCAAGCGGTCGCCAAGGTTGCGAAACGGGGTGGGCGCCTGCGCTGAATCTTGTTGGAGGATGGCGCGGATTTAGTCCCGGCGGCAGCCGGTTGGCCAACTGCTGGGTTATCAGGCGGATTTCAGGCCTTTAGTCGCCCCTTGAGGGCCTTGCCGGCGACGCCAGCCGCGCGGCTTTGCCGCACCCCGCATCCAATTTTTCTTGAGCCGGCGGGAGAAATCCCGGCTTTGGCCGGCGATCAGCACGGCAGCGTCTGGCACTTTAATTGCTTGGTTACGAATGGCCGATGGCGGCCGGGTACGGGTGTGGTGGCCAATAGGGTCTCGGTTGCCGCACCTTTCGCATCATCAACATGAGAGAGCTCAATGACAAAATACAAGCTCGAGTATATCTGGCTCGACGGATATACGCCGACGCCGAATCTGCGCGGCAAAACCCAGATAAAGGAATTCGATTCGTTCCCGAGCCTGGAGCAGCTCCCGCTGTGGGGTTTTGACGGCTCGTCGACCCTGCAGGCGGAAGGCAGAAGCTCGGATTGCGTGCTCAAGCCGGTCGCAGTTTATCCGGACGGCGCCCGCACCGACGGTGTCCTGGTGATGTGTGAAGTCATGATGCCGGATGGCGTCACTCCGCACGCAACCAACAAGCGTGCCACGATTCTCGACGACGAAGGCGCATGGTTTGGTTTCGAACAGGAATATTTCTTCTACAAGGACGGTCGTCCGCTCGGCTTCCCGACCGCCGGCTACCCTGCGCCGCAGGGTCCGTATTACACGGGTGTCGGCTATTCGAACGTCGGTTCGGTCGCCCGCGAGATCGTCGAGAAGCATCTCGACCTCTGCCTCGCCGCCGGCATCAACCACGAAGGCATCAATGCGGAAGTCGCCAAGGGCCAGTGGGAATTCCAGATCTTCGGCAAGGGCTCCAGGAAAGCCGCCGATGAAATGTGGATGGCCCGCTATCTGTTGCAGAGGCTGACCGAAACCTACGGCATTGACGTGGAGTATCACTGCAAGCCGCTCGGTGACACCGACTGGAACGGCTCGGGCATGCACGCCAACTTCTCGACCACCTATCTTCGCGAGACCGGCGGCAAGGCGTACTTCGAGGCACTGATGGCCGCCTTTGAGAAGAATCTCATGGAGCATATTGCGGTCTACGGGCCCGACAACGACAAGCGCCTGACCGGCAAGCACGAAACCGCTCCCTGGAACAAGTTCAGCTACGGCGTGGCCGACCGCGGCGCGTCGATCCGCGTGCCGCACTCCTTCATCAGGAATGACTACAAGGGGTATCTGGAAGACCGTCGCCCGAACTCGCAAGGCGACCCTTACGCCATCGCATCGCAGATCCTGAAGACAGTCGCCGAAGTTCCGACCGCCGCCAAGTCGGTGGCAGCTTAAGAGTTCGACCGACGGCCCGGAGCGGGGGGCGTCCAGGCCATCGATTTGATCCGCCAAGGTCAAGCCTTGGCGGATCTTTTCGTTTGTCGCCGGCTCGAAATCCGTTTCCTCGCGGATGCGATCCACGCTAGATAGCGCCATTGCATCGCGACCAACGGGGAATGTTTTGCTGGAGGGCTTTTACAAGGTCACGTACCAGGTCGACGACGCAGTCGGCCGCAGCGTGATGTATGCCAATGGCGGCAGCATGCTCGGCGGCAATTCGGCGTTCGCGCATTACGGCACATATCGCGAGGTCGACGGCGTCGTCATCTCCGAGATCACCAGCCACCGCCACAACGACGATCCCGGCTATCAGTCGCTGCTCGGATCCGACATTGCCACGATCGACGTTCGCGGCCGCGCGGTAGGCGATATCTATCATTTCGAGGGCGGCTCGCCGCAAATGCCTGGCGCGGTGTTCCGTTCGGTGATGACCCCGATTGCCGATGGGATCGTGCCTCCCACGGACGCGATCGGCGAGGGCGGCATCGTCAACGGGCTCTATTCCATTCACATCCAGATGCTCGACGGCCTCGATGGCGGCCTGACCGGCGTGATGCTGCTGCATGACGGCCGCATTCTCGGCGGCGATGCGTTCTTCTACTATCTCGGCACCTACAGCTCGGCGAACGGCCGCTGGAAGGGCGAAATCCTCAATCAGGAGCACACGCCGGCCAGGAGCGAGCATCCGATCTTCGGCGGCCATGAGGTCGGCATCGGCTTTGCCGGTACCTGCGACGATCGCGGCGCGCTGCTGGAGGCGACTGCCCTGGCGGGCAAGCGCAGTCTTCGCCTGACCGCGGTGCTCAAGCTGATGCGACCGGCGTAGGTCGATGGCAGAACTGGTCCGGGTTCTCTCGACGCTGGCCCTGAAGGGCGCGGTTGGCAACCTTGCCGGGCGGTTTGAAGCGGAGGGCGGCGCGCGCATCGACGCCGATTTCGCCCCGACGCTGGCGCTGCTGGAACGGCTGCGCGGCGGCGAGGGTGCCGACGTCGTGATCCTGACCAGGCAGGCGCTCGGCGATCTCGCCGCCGGGGGTACGGTGGTCGCCGCGAGCTGCGCCGATCTGGCGCGCTCCTTTGTCGGCATAGCGGTGAAGGCCGGCGCCGATCATCCCGATATCGCCACGCCAGCGGCGCTGCGGACGACGCTGCTCGCGGCCCGGTCGGTGGCCTATTCGCGCCTCGGCGCCAGCGGCATCCTCTTTACGCAACTGATCGAACAAATGGGCATCGCCGCCGACATCAACGCCCGCGCGAAAATCATCCCGCAGGGCTTTACCGCCGAATTGCTGCTTTCTGACGAAGCGGACCTCGCGGTGCAGCAGATCAGCGAATTGAAGCTGGTCGGCGGGGTCGAAGTCGTTGGGCCGATCCCGCGCGAGTTGCAGGTTCCGGCCATCTTTTCGGCTGGTCGCCTGGCGGCATCGAACAATGTGGCGTCATCCGATCGGCTCCTGAAATTCCTGGCCTCGGACGAGGTGGCTCCGGCGCTGCGGGAGTCCGGGCTGGAGCCTTGAATTTGCCGGCGCTTCGAAGCAACCTGCCAGTGGCATGATCAGGCGATCTCATACGCTTTCATTGGCGATCGGCGGCAGCGCCGCCGCCCTCGTGATTTCGATGGCGTTGGCGCCGGCGCCGGCTCGCGCCCAATCAGCCGACCTCGTATTGTGCGACCGCTTGGCCGCTGACCCTGCCGATCCGGACAAGCCCGCGGACGTCAAGGGGGTGCCTGACGTTGCGCCGCCGGATATCGCGACCGCGATCAGGTTCTGCAGGACCGCCTCCGGAGCGTCGCGGCGCGCGCTGTACCAACTCGGTCGCGCCTACGTCGCCAACCGGCAGATGCCGGAGGCGATCGCTGCCTGGCGAAAGGCCGCCGACAAGGGGTCGAGCTCGGCGATGGTCGAACTCGGCGTGCTCTATGGGACCGGCGCCGGCGTTGCCACGGACGAAGACCAGGCGCGCAAGCTGTTCGAACGCGCGGCGCAGGCCGGCAATCCGCGCGGCGTCACCAACCTCGCAGCCCTCGGTGGCGGCGGTGCGTCGGCGGATCCCGCCAGGGCGCGGCAGCTGCTGGCCAGGGCCGCCGAGACCAGCGCGGAAGCGCAGTATCAGCTCGGGCTGATGACGGCGGAGGGCGCCGGCGGCACAAAAGACGATGCCGCGGCGCGCGCTCTGTTCGAGAGGGCGGCAGCGCAAAATCATCCCGGCGCGCTGGAGCGAATGGGCGCATTCGCGCAAAGCGGGCGCGGCGGTCCGAAGGATTCCGACGCCGCCAAAGCCTATTACGAGCGCGCCGCCGCACTCGGCGACGCCGACGCCAAGGTGGCGCTGGAACGTCTGCGCTGTCCCTATGTGATAAAGGACAAGCGCGGCAATGTCGTCACCAATCTCTGCTTTTAGTCCTTGATCAGGATGACGCCGCCGATCAGCAGCGCCGCGCCGGCGAGACGTGACAGGCTGACGGGATGCGTCGCCAGGCCGAACGCGCCGAAATGGTCGAGCGTGATCGCTGCGGCCATCTGGCCGGCGACCACCAGCGCGATCAGCGTTGCGGCGCCGAGCGAGGGCAGCAGCAGGATCATCAGCAGGATGAATATGCCGCCAAGCACGCCGCCCGACCAGGCCCACCATGGCGTATCGGCCACGGCCTTCCACGATGGCATGCGTTCGCCGAGCGCGAACAGCACGACGATCATCGTCACCAGGCCGACGAGATAGCTGACGAAGCCAGCCCAGGCGGGCGAAGCCAGTGCGGTCCGCAGGGCGCCGTTGAGCACCTGTTGCACGGCTACGCTGACGCCGGCGCCAAGTGCGAGGGCGAAGAGGAAAATGGCTTGCACGTGGTCCTCCAGTTGATTCGTCGTTCCGGCCCGCCTTGATGGATATCAATAGAGCGCACCAAGCGCGACAGTATAGAACTCCATCGGTAGCGGCGGCTGGAGGATCGAATGAAAATTCGCGTATTGATCGGGATTCTCCTGGTGGGTGCCCTCCCGCTGACTGCCAGCGCTCAATCGGTGACCAAGTCGCCGATGAACGAGCAGTATTTGCCGCGGCTCGGCGACATCATGAACAATATCCAGCTGCGGCACATCAAGCTGTCGTTCGCCGGCATGGCCCAGAATTGGGAACTGGCGGCGTACGAACTTCGTCAGCTCAGGGCCGGCCTGGAGGAAGCCGCCGCGATGTATGGGGGCATTCCCGTGACCAACGTGGTGACGATGACGGCGCCGATCGATTCAATCGGCGATGCCATTGCCGCAAAGGACGGCAAGCGGTTTGCGAAGTTGTTCAGCGAACTGACTGCGGGCTGTAACGGCTGCCATCAGTCGATGGGTCGGGGCTATATCCAGATGCGGGTGCCCACCGAGCAGCCTTTCAGCAATCAGGTGTTTCCGCCACGCCGCACGCCGTGAGACGGAACGCCCGGCATTGCCCGCTGCCTCGGGTTTACGCGGCGCGCACTTCGGAGAGTAAGCGGTTGAACTGTCCAGCCAGGTCGCGTGACTGTGACGGCAATTGCTCGGCGGCGCCAAGCACCTGGATGCGGGCCGATCAGGAGGCGTGGAGATAAAAGCTGCTGCATCGTAGCCGGATACGCATTAAGGTTGGGTGCATCTTCTCGGAATTTTCCCAGCATGGATGTAGCGTCATGAGCCATCGCGTTCTCGTATTCTACGGCTCGTATCGCTCCGACCGGATGGGCATTCGGCTCGCCCGGTTCGTCGTCGAGGGCCTGAGCGTCCGCGGCGACGACGTCGAACTGATCGACGCCAAGGCCGTCGGGCTGCCGATGCTGGACCGTATGTACAAGGAATATCCAAAGGGCGAAGCGCCGGCGGCGCTGGAAAAACTCGCCGGCCAGATCCGCCAGTCCGACGGGTTCGTCTTCATCACCGGCGAATATAATTGGGGTATCCAGCCCGGCCTGAAGAATCTCACCGATCACTTCCTCGAGGAATGGTTCTGGCGTCCGGCCGCGATCATAAGCTATTCGGCGGGCCGCCTCGGAGGCGCCCGCGCCGCCACCGCCTGGCATGGCACGCTTTCCGAGATGGGCATGGTGGTGATTTCGTCGACGATCGCGGTGGGATCGATTTCGCAAGCCCTGTCGGCCGACGGCCAGCCGACAGGTGGCGGCAAGGCGCTGGCGCATGCGTTTCCGAGATTCGCCGATGATCTGGCGTGGTGGATGGAGGCGGCGAAGGAGCAGCGGCAACGCAGGAAGCCGCCCTATTGAGGCCAACCCGGCTCAAGCGCACCCGTATTTCACCGGAGCAATCGGAACCTGAATTATTTACGATTGGGGCGCTATCACGGTTCATAACCGGGGTCCTCATGTTGAATCGTCTGACCATTTCCGCATTGCTCAAATCCGTCATCGCCGTGATGGCGGCCTGCATCGTGGCTTTTCTCGTCATGATCGCGTGGGATTCCTGGGGACGGCTGCAAACCGCCGCCCGCATTTCGGTGATCGCGGACGGCTCTGCCCATGCCTTCCAGGCGATGCACAATCTGCGCACCGACCGCGCCACGACCAGTTCGAATTTGAACGCCGCCGACGCCGCCACGGCGGATTCGATCAAGACGCTCCAAGGCTATCGCGACATTATCAATCCGGCGATGAAATCGCTGCTGGATCTCGCCGCAACGGTGGAGTTTCCGGAGCGAAGCACGCTGCTGCCCTCGTTGACCCGGCAGTTCGACACGCTGAAGGCCTTGCAGACCGAAACCATCGCAGCAATGGGCCAGCCGAAGGCGTCGCGCCGGGCTGCGCTCGGCAAGGAATATGTCGAGGCCACCACCACCTTGCTGCAGACGCTGGAGAAGCTGGCGACTCAACTTGCCGCCGCCGTCATCCACGTCGACCCCGTGGTCGATCAATTGCTGGCGATCAAACAACTCGCCTGGCTGGTTCGCGATACCGGCGGTCAGGCCGCCGTGCTGCTGTCCCAGGGACTGAACGCCGGGCGTCTACCGCCGGAAGCGCGTCAAAGCTACGCCAAATTCACCACCGGCGCGGAGTACGCCTGGAAGGCGCTGGAAACCGTGGTGGCCGGAACGCAGTTGCCGGCAGGCCTGGTCGAATCCATGGCCGCGACCAAGACCGCCTATTTCGAACCACAATACATGGCCTTCTCCGAGCGATTGCTGAATGCGATGCTTGCCGGCGAGAAGACGGAAGTAACGTCGGCCCAATGGAGTCCAAACGCGATCGGACGTCTCGGCGCCGCGGTCAAGCTGGCCGAGCGCGCACTCGACGAGGCCAAGCGCCACGCCGCGCGGCAGTGGTCTTCGGCGAGGCAATCCCTGATCCTCAATGTCATCTTGCTGGCCGCGGCCCTTGCGCTGGCGATCGGCAGCATGGTGTTGGTCGGCCGTCGCGTGATCACGCCGCTTCATGAAATACGCGACGGCATGCTGAAAGTCGCCGCGGGCGACCTGTCGGTGGACGCCGGCTACGCCGAACGCCAGGATGAAATCGGATCGCTGGCCGGAGCACTCGCCACATTCAAGCAACAGGCGATCGAGAAAATGCGGATCGAGCAGCAGGAGCGGGAGCGCAATGCCGGTGCCGCCACGCGGCAGCAGGCCGTCGAGAGCTATATTGGTGATTTCGAGAGCCATGTACGCGGGACGCTTCAGCAACTCGGTGACGCCTCCAACCAGATGCGGACGACCTCGGACGGCATGGCGGAGGTATCCACCCGGACCAATGCCAGCGTGCAGGTCGCCGCCAGGGCCTCGGGAGAAGCTTCGATGAACGTGCAGAGCGTCGCGTCTGCCGCGGAGGAGTTGAGCGCATCGATCAATGACATCTCGCGGCAAGCCGCGCACGCCGCCGGCATCGCCGGCCGCGCCGTCAGCCAGGCGAGGGCGACCGACAGTACGGTGCAGGGCCTCGCCAAGACCGCCAGCCGGATCGGCGAAGTGGTTGGCCTGATCAACGACATCGCGTCGCAAACCAACCTGCTGGCCCTCAACGCCACCATCGAAGCCGCCCGCGCCGGCGAGGCCGGGCGCGGCTTCGCGGTGGTGGCGTCCGAGGTCAAGTCGCTGGCCAGCCAGACCGCCAAGGCCACCGAGGATATTTCGGAGCAGATCGCCGACATGCAGAAAGTCGCCAGCGAGGCGATCGAAGCGATCAAGGGCATCGGCGGCATCATCGGAGAAGTCAACGAGGTCGCCACCGCGATCGCAGCGGCCGTCGAAGAGCAGGGCGCCGCCACCCAGGAGATCACCCGCAGCACCCAGCAGGCGGCGCAGGGCACCAAGAACGTGTCCGACAACATCCTCGGCGTCAGCGCCGGCGCCGATGCCGCCGGCGCGGCGGCGCAGAACGTCAAGACCGCCTCGGAGATGCTGGGCGACCAGACCCAGCAGTTGCGCGGCCAGGTCGATGACTTCCTCGGCAAGATCCGCGCCGCCTGACCGGGCGCGCGTAATAGGGTGCGCGTAGAGCATCCATGGCTGTCGTCCTCCGCGAAAGCGGAGGATCCAGTACGCCGCGGCTTATCGGCTCAATACGACGGCCTCTGGAATACTGGATCACCCGCATGCGCGGGTGATGACTGTTGTGGTTGTGTCAATAGATGGTCTCTAATCCCTCAACGTCGCAATGACGCTGTGAGAGCTTCGGTCCGACTCAAGCATCCGCATGTTCGTAGCCGCAATTCCGCATTCTCGCGGCGCGGTGCGCCCGAGGTATGCGTCAGTTCACGCCCCCTCGAGAAGAGAGGGCGCGGGGAAAGCCGGGCGCCGATCGCACCCGCGGTCGTGCACAAGAAGCGCACGAGTAGACCACAGGGCAACCGGATCATCCGGCTTTCCCCGCGCAACGGTTTACGGCTTATACGTGCTCACCCT
>NZ_JAUYQU010000185.1 GCF_030697065.1 Bradyrhizobium sp. | reverse complement strand
ACCTGGGTCATTAGTCGTCTCGGCGGTTGGGATGGCTATCCCTCGTCCAAACCACCTGGCCCTATCACCATGAAAAACGGCCTCGAATACTTCCACGCCGTCGCTGCAGGATGGAGCCTTAGAGATGTGTGCATGCCCTAGTGCGATCGCAGGGACCCATACGCCGCGGCTTCTCGTCTCAGGAACCGCTGTGGGACGATTTCCCCCAAACCGCGAACAGCTGTGGTTATGGGCAGGAACGACGACTACTCCATCAGCGTGAACTGCAGGATCAAGTTGCGCTGGATCATCGAGAAATTGTCGTCGGAGACCAGCGTCAGCACGGTGTCGCCCTCCGGCGTGACGTGGGCGTCGATCGCCTCCATGTTGTCGACCTCGTGGCCGAGATCGGCCTCGAAGATCGCGGGGCCGTCGACCAGGGCGCCGGGCGCCAGCGATTTGAGCGGGATGCGCCGGATCCGAATGCCGATGCCGGAGAGCCAGGAGAATTTGCGCTCCAGCACCAGCAATTCGCCCGAGGGCAACAGCACCCCGTCGCTGATTTCGAATTTATCGGTGCGGCGAATGCTGAACTGGCCTGGCGTCTTGCCGCCGATCAGGAAGGCGATGATGTTGCCGTCGGCATCGAGCCCGCGCTCGGAGAGCGCGATCAGCGTGCCCTCCAGCGGGAGGCCCTTCGGCACCACCATCAGCGCTTCCAGCCCCTTGTTGCCGGGAAATTTGCGCGCCGCCGGCGGCAGCGGAATTTCCGCGCCGCGCGCCCGCGTGAACCCCTTGGCGAAATCATAGCGCAGGATCCGATGCACCCGCTCGATGCCGACATAGACCAGCGTGCCATCGAGCGCGAGCGATTCGGAATCGTACCAGCCGCGCGCGGTGATCGGCCGGCCGTCGGGCCCGAGCAGGGGTGCGGCCTCGACCTCCTCGAGCCCGGTCATCTCGCGGCCGCGGTAGACGATGCGGCCGGTGAACCAGCTGCCCTTGTCGCTGACGGCAATGAAGCGCTCGCCCTTCGGATCGAGCCGGAAACCCGACAGCCCGCCGAAGCCGCGAAAACGCGAGGTCAGGATCAGCCCGCTGCGATATTCCAGCGCGCCGAAGCGAACGCGCGAGCGGTCGCCGGTATCGAACGAAGCAACCGGCCGGGCGTTGACCTCGACCGTAACAGGGGCCGTGACGGTGAATTCGTCCGGCGCGACCGGCTTCTGCGCATGGCCGACGCCAGGGATGGCGGCGCCCGAAAGCCCCGCCGCCGTCAACTTGAGGAAGCGGCGGCGGCTGGGATGTGCGCGCATGCGGTTACGAATGCAATCGGCGCCGGCGGCCGGAGGTCGGCGCCGCCCCATTGGTCTCGCTGAACAGCTCGGCGAGCTTTTCGGTGATGGCGCCGCCGAGTTCCTCGGCATCGACGATGGTGACGGCGCGGCGATAATAGCGGGTGACGTCGTGGCCGATGCCGATCGCGATCAGTTCGACCGGCGAGCGGGTCTCGATTTCCTCGATGATGTGGCGCAGATGGCGCTCCAGGTAGTTGCCGGGATTGACCGACAGCGTGGAGTCGTCGACCGGCGCGCCGTCGGAAATCATCATCAGGATCTTGCGCTGCTCGGAGCGGCCGAGCAGGCGCTTGTGCGCCCAGTCCAGCGCCTCGCCGTCGATATTTTCCTTGAGCAGCCCCTCGCGCATCATCAGGCCCAGATTCTTGCGCGCGCGCCGCCACGGCGCGTCGGCGGATTTGTAGATGATGTGCCTGAGATCGTTGAGGCGGCCGGGATTGGCCGGCTTGCCGGCGGCCAGCCACGCCTCGCGCGACTGCCCGCCTTTCCACGCCCGCGTGGTGAAGCCCAGGATTTCCACCTTGACGCCGCAACGCTCCAGCGTGCGCGCCAGGATGTCGGCGCAGGTCGCCGCCACCGTGATCGGCCGCCCGCGCATCGAGCCGGAATTGTCCAGCAGCAGCGTCACCACGGTATCGCGGAAGGTCGCTTCCTTCTCGCTCATGAACGACAGCGGATGATAGGGATCGGTCACCACGCGCGACAGCCGCGCCGGATCGAGCACGCCCTCTTCGAGATCGAAGTCCCAGGCGCGGTTCTGCTGCGCCATCAGCCGGCGCTGCAGCCGGTTGGCCAGCCGCGCCACGATGCCCTGCAGATGCGCGAGCTGCTTGTCGAGATAGCTGCGCAACCGCTCCAGCTCGTCGTGGTCGCAGAGGTCTTCGGCCGCGATCACCTCGTCGAATTTCGGCGCGAAGGCGTGATATTCCGGGCCGCGCGGCTCGTTGGCGCTGCGCGAGTTCGGCCGCGTCGCCTCGCCCGGCGTCTCGTCGTCGCCGAGTTCGCCGTCGTCGAACGTGTCGGAGGTGGAAGCCTGCGCGCTTTCCATGGCGCTTTCCGACATCTCGTCGGTCGAGGCCTGGGCCTGATCGGCGCTCATTTCCTGCGCCGCGTCGCTGTCGGGCGAGCCCTCGGCGCCGGACTGGTCGTTCTCGCCGTCGCGGTTTTCGTCCTGGTTCTCGTCGTCGTCGGAGTCGGCGTTGCGATCGTCGCCGAGTTCCAGCGCCGACAACAGGTCATGCACCATGTCGCCGAACTTGGCCTGGTCTTCGGTGACGCGGCTGAGCTGATCGAGCCGCGCGCCGATCTTGTCTTCCAGCACCGGGCGCCACAGGTCGACCATCTTGCGGGCCGCCGCCGGCGGCGCGAGACCGGTCAGGCGTTCGCGCACCAGCATCGCCAGCGCATCGGACAGCGGCGCATCGGCACGGTCGGTGATTTCATCGAACTTGCCGCGATGGAAGTGATCATCGAGCATCGCGGTGAGATTCTTGGCGACGCCGTCCATCCGCCGTGCGCCGATCGCCTCGACCCGCGCCTGCTCGACCGCCTCGAACACGCCGCGGGCCTGCGGATTGCCCGGCATCAGCTTGCGGTGGACTTTCGGATCGTGGCAGGCGAGTTTCAGCGCGATCGAATCGGCGTGGCCGCGCACGATGGCGGCATCGCGCTTGGTCATCTTGCGCGCCGGCTCCGGCAACCGCGCCTTGCCCGGCGCGAGGCCGGGGCGTTCGGCGGCGAAGGTCACCTCAAGCTCCGGCGCCTTGGCGATGGCGCGCAGACAGGACGTCACCGCGCGCTTGAACGGCTCGGTCGGCGCTTCCTTCGATCCGGTCCGGAATTTGCTGTTGGACGTTGTCATTGCCACCTCACCGCCGTCGTCCCTGCGAACGCAGGGACCCATAACCACCGGCGGTCGTTATTTCGCGTTATCGAGCACATTCTATTGAACCGCCGCGGCGTATGGGTCCCCGCGTTCGCGGGGACGACGACCGAATATGCTTACGACAGCGCCACGTTGACCGAGGATTCCGCGAGCTCCGCATTGAAGCAGCGCTGATAGAACTCGGCGACCAAAGGCCGCTCCAGTTCGTCGCACTTGTTGAGGAAGGTGACGCGGAAGGAAAAGCCGATGTCGGTGAAAATCTCGGCGTTTTCGGCCCAGGTGATCACCGTGCGCGGGCTCATCACCGTTGACAGGTCGCCGTTGGCGAAGGCGTTGCGGGTGAGATCCGCCAGCCGCACCATCTTGTTGACGATGTCGCGGCCTTCCGGGTTGCGGTAGTGGCGCGCCTTGGCCAGCACGATCTCGACCTCCTCGTCATGCGCCAGATAGTTCAGCGTGGTGACGATCGACCAGCGGTCCATCTGGCCCTGGTTGATCTGCTGGGGGCCGTGTTAGAGACCCGAGGTGTCGCCGAGGCCGACCGTGTTGGCGGTCGAGAACAGCCGGAATGCCGGGTGCGGCTTGATCACCTTGTTCTGGTCCAGCAGCGTCAGGCGACCGGAGACTTCCAGCACGCGCTGGATCACGAACATCACGTCGGGACGGCCGGCGTCGTATTCGTCGAACACCAGCGCGACGTTGTGCTGCAGCGCCCAGGGC
>NZ_JAUYQU010000321.1 GCF_030697065.1 Bradyrhizobium sp. | reverse complement strand
CAGATCGATCAGATTGGCGGAGGTGCCGAGCAGCAGCGCGATCAGGACCATCGTCGCGCCGACGGTGACGACATAGGTTTCGAACAGATCGGCCGCCATGCCGGCGCAATCGCCGACATTGTCGCCGACGTTGTCGGCGATGGTGGCCGGGTTGCGCGGATCGTCCTCGGGAATGCCGGCTTCGACCTTGCCGACGAGATCGCCGCCGACGTCGGCGCCCTTGGTGAAGATGCCGCCGCCGAGACGGGCGAAGATCGAGATCAGCGACGCGCCGAAGCCGAGCGCCACCAGCGAATCGACCACGACGCGATCGTTGGCCTTGAGGCCCAGGACCTGGGTGAGATAGGCGAAGTAGATGGTGACGCCGAGCAGCGCCAGACCCGCGACCAGCATGCCGGTGATGGCGCCGGCCTTGAAGGCGAGTTCAAGTCCGCCGGCCAGCGAGGTGGTGGCGGCCTGCGCGGTGCGCACATTGGCGCGGACCGAGACGTTCATGCCGATGAAGCCGGCAGCGCCCGACAGCACCGCGCCGATCAGGAAGCCGATCGCCACCTTCATGCCGAGGAAGTAAGCCAGCAGCACGAAAATCACGACGCCGACGATGCTGATCGTCATGTATTGTCGCTTCAGATAGGCCTGCGCGCCTTCACGCACCGCGGCCGCGATTTCCTGCATTCGCGGATTGCCGGCATCGGCCTTCATCACCGATGCCGTCGCCCAGATGGCGTAAACGATGGAAAGCGCTCCGCAGAGCACAATCGCCCATAATACTGTCATTGAATTTGCCTCAGATCCTGGATCTACCCACACCGCGCCGCGGGAGCGGCGGGCGTCTAAAAAGAAGGCCCGCCCTGCCCAAAGGGTGGCCTTAAATCGGCGGGACCATGCCAAAATCGTATCCCCTGCGCAACGCTACGGAAGGCCAAAACCAACAATTCCAGCAGGTATTTGCGTCCAAACCGGGGGATTTTTCGGGAATTCTAGAAATGGCTGTAGGACAGCCGCTTCAGCGCGATCTCCCTGCCCTGCGCGTCGAGGAATCGCGGGGCCGACACCCCGGCGGTCACCGTTCCGATCGAGGTCACAGCCACCCCGGCCAGCCCGGCCGCTTGCGCGAAAGCCGCAAAGTGGGCCTCCGGGATCGCACATAAAATCTCGTAATCGTCGCCGCCGGACACGATCGCCTCGATGCCGACCGCGCCGCGCGCCAGCGCCGTCGCGGCAGCCGCCGACAGCGGCACGCTCTTGCTGTCGATGACGGCGGATACCTGCGACGCCGCGCACAGCTTGGCGAGATCCCCGGCCAGACCGTCGGACACGTCCATCGCCGCGCTGGCGTGGTCGCGGACCGCTTCCGCCAGGACGTTGCGCGGCTGCGGCACGCGGTAGCGGTCGACCAGCAGCCGGCTTGCCGCGGCGTCCTGCGCCAGCGCCGTAGCCACCGCGCCGCCTTTCAGGATGGCCAGACCCAGCGCGGCGTCGCCGATCGTTCCGGTCACGACGATGAGGTCGCCGGACGCAGCGCCGCCGCGGCGGACCATCTTGCCGGGCGCGACCCGTCCGAACGCGGCGACCGAGATCATCAGCGGCCCCGGCGTCGACACCGTATCGCCGCCGAGCAGCGGGCAGCCGAACAGGCTGGCATCCTCGCCAAGCGCGCGCGCGACCGGCGCCAGCCAGCCATCGTCGTGGGCGCGCAGCGCCAGCGTCAGCACGAAGCCCGCGGGCAGCGCCCCCTTGGCCGCGAGGTCGGACAGGTTTACCCGCAGCGCCTTGCGCGCGATTGTGTCCGGGGGATCATCGGCGAGAAAATGGACGCCCTCGACAATGGCGTCGGCGGTCACCACGATCTCGTCGCCGCCGGCCCGCAGGATCGCCGCGTCATCGACCAGACCGAACGCCCCGGGATCGGTCGCGAGCGGCCTGAAGTAGCGTGCGATCAGCGTGTCTTCACCGGATGACTGCTTGGGATCGGTCATGGTGCGCCACCAACCCCCCGCCCGTCATCGCCCGGCTTGACCGGGCGACCCCGTATTCCAGAGAAGCCAGCGACCAATCGAGAAGCCGCGGCGTACTGGGTCACCCGCTTTCGCGGGTGATGACAACAGAATGTGCGGCGAGCGCCCATCCCTACCTACCCCCGCGAAAACTCGTCGGCGCGAAACTGACGGGCGATCTGGTCGAGCACCGCGTTCACCATGCCGGTCTCCTCGGACTCGACGAAGGCGTGCGCGACATCGACATATTCCGACACCACGACGCGGCCGGGCACGTCCTTGCGATGCTCGAGCTCGTAGGCCCCGGCCCGCAACACCGCGCGCAAAATGGCGTCGATCCGCTTCAACGGCCAGCCCCTGGAAAGCGCCTCGTCGATCACGGGATCGAGTCTGGCCTGGTCGCGCACCACGCCGGCAACGACGTCCTTGAAGAACGCGGCCTCGGCCGGCAAATAGGTGTCGCCCTCGACCTCGTTGCCGAGCCAGTGGCTCTCGAACTCCGCAAAAATGTCGTTGAGGCCGGCGCCGCCGATGTCCATCTGATAGAGCGCCTGCACCGCGGCGAGCCGTGCCGCGCCGCGCCGGTTGGCCTTTTTGTCGGGCCCCTTGTTGTCGGAGCCTTTGGCCGGCGCAGGCCTTTTGTTCTCTGCCATGATCAGGCCTTTGCCAGCCGGCGCTTGATCCGCAGCATCGCCAATGCCGCGCGCGCGGCGTCGCCGCCCTTGTTGAGTTCGCTGGCGCGCGCCCGCGCCCAGGCCTGCGCGTCGGTGTTGACGGTGATGATGCCGTTGCCGAGCGGAAATTTCCTGTTCACCGCGAGGTCCATCAGCGCCCGCGAGGATTCCATCGACACGATCTCGAAATGGATGGTGTCGCCGCGGACCACGCAGCCGAGCGCGATCGCCGCATCATAGGGTTTGCCATTTTTCTCGGCGGCATCGAGCGCGATCGCGATGGCGGCGGGGATTTCCAGCGCACCGGGCACCGTGATCACCTCGTGGCTGACGCCGGCCGCCTTCAACTCGGCGACCGCGCCCTCCAGCAACGCATCCTGGATGTCGTCATAGAAGCGCGCCTCGACGATCAGCGCGCGTGCGCCCGATATGTCGGTCTGGTCCTTCAACTGTGCGCGCCGCGCGTCCGCCATTCTCTGTTCTCTCGATGCAGTGGGTTGTGGTGGTTTGTAGGCGTCGCGAGAGACTAAGCCAAGTTTTAAGTCGCAGTCATTCCGGGATGGTCCGAAGGACCAGACCCGGAATCTCGAGATTCCGGGTTCGATGCTGACGCATCGCCCCGGAATGACGGCTATGCCGTCACTTCATTTCCGACAACCGCGCGGCGTAGCGCGCCATCAGGTCGACCTCGAGATTGACCTCGGTCCCGGCGCGCCAGCCGCCGAGCGTGGTGACCTTGAGCGTATGCGGAATGATCAGCACCGAAAACGCCACATCATCGACGGTATTCACGGTCAGCGACACGCCATCCAGCGTCACCGATCCCTTGGTCGCGATGAAGCGCGCCAGTTCCCTCGTGGTGGAGAACTCGAACCGCGCCATATCGGGCAGATCGTCGCGCCTGGTAATGGTGGCGATGCCGTCGGCATGTCCGGCAACGATATGGCCGCCGAGTTCGTCACCGATCTTCAGGGCCCGTTCCAGATTGAGCCTGGTGCCGGTTGCCCAGTGCTTTGCCGTGGTCATGGCAAGCGTCTCCGCGGCGGCGTCGACGTCGAACCAGGTCTTGCCGGCCGCGACGCCGGAGGCGACCACCGTGAGGCAGACGCCATTGCAGGCGATCGATGCGCCGTCGGCGATGGTGGATCGGTCGAAGCGGCAGGCGATGCGCAAGCGATGCAACTGGCCCTGCGCCGTGGGTGTCAGGCTGACGATCTCGCCGATGTCTGTGACTATGCCGGTAAACATCTAGATTTTGCCCATGCCTGTTGCAGCACTCGATCTCGCCGCAAGGCAAGTGCGGCCCCCTCTCCCATGGGGAGAGGGTCGGGGTGAGGGGGTACGGTCTATCGGTGGCGCGAAACCCCTCACCCGGATCGCTGGCGCGATCCGACCTCTCCCTATGGGAGAGGTGAAACGGCGATATCCGTCGGCATTGCTTCCCAATAGGCGGATCATCAGGTGCGCTCGTAAATGGTCAATGTGTCGTTTTGCAGCGTTTCGCTAGCACGTAGCTTGAACGCGGGCGACCGGGTGATGGCGGAGAGCGGCATTGCCCCCAGCGCGGGGATGCCGTCAGCGCCCACCGGGGTAGCGCCGCGCAGCAGCCAGACCTCGTCGACCAGGCCGGCTGCGACAAAGGACGACGCGATGCGGGCGCCGCCCTCGACCAGCAGCCTCGTGATGCCCTTCCCGGCCAGCGCCTGCAGCGCGGCGGTGAGATCGAGCCCTGGCGGCGGGCTGGTTGTAACGGGCACGCGGATCACCTGCGCGCCGGCCGCGCCCAGCTTCATGGCAGCGGGCGCTTCCGAAAGGTTCGAGGTCATCACCCAGAGCGGCGTTTCGCGCGCGGAGTGAACCAGCTTGCTGGCACCGGGAATGCGCAGCGCGCGGTCCAGCACCACCCGCACCGGCGAGCGTGCTTCCATGCCCGGCAGCCGGCAGGTCAGCATCGGATCGTCCGACAGCACGGTGCCGATCCCGACCAGGATGGCGTCGCATTGCGCGCGCAAGAGATGCACCCGCGACCTGGCGGCTTCGCCGGTGATCGCAACCGGCCTGTGGCCGGCGGCGGCGATCCTGTCGTCGGGCGATACCGCCAATTTGAGGATCACGTGGGGACGCCGGTCGCGAATGCGCCGGAAATGCCCGGCATGATCGTAAGCGGCTTCCACAGCCCCCGGCCCGATATCGACCGTGATGCCGGCGACGCGCAGCCTGGCGTGGCCCTGCCCGGCCACTTCCGGATTGGGGTCCTCGATCGCCGACACGACGCGGACAATTCCGGCTGCGATCACCGCATCGGCACAGGGCGGCGATTTCCCGAAATGCGCGCACGGCTCCAGCGTCACATAGAGCGTGGCGCCGCGCGCGGCCTCGCCGGCACGCGCCAATGCCTCGGGCTCGGCGTGCGGGCGGCCGCCGGGTTGGGTCCAGCCGCGGCCGACGATGACGCCGTCCCTGACCACGACCGCGCCGACCGCCGGATTGGGCCAGGTGCGGCCCTGCCCGCGCCGGCCGAGCGACAGCGCCAGCGCCATGAAGCGCTGATCCGCGGCTTTTGAATCCCTCGACTTCTGCGCGTACTGGTCTTCCAGGATGCGGAAGATCATTTGCGTAACGTGGCGAGCCGCGCTTCGTCGTCGCCGGAGAGCTCGCCGAGCACGGTTTCGAAGTCCTTGGCCTCGCGAAAGTTGCGGTAGACCGAGGCGAAGCGGACATAGGCGACGTCGTCGAGCTGGCGCAGATGCTCCATCACGATCTCGCCGATCGCCTCCGACGAAATCTCGGCCTCGCCGCCGCTCTCGAGCTCGCGCACGATGGCCGACACCATCTTCTCGACCCTTTCCGGATCGACCGGGCGCTTGCGCAAGGAGATCTGCAACGAACGCACCAGCTTGTCGCGGTCGAACGGCACCCGGCGGCCGTTGCGCTTGATCACGGTGAGTTCGCGCAACTGCACCCGCTCGAAAGTGGTGAAACGGAAGTTGCAGGCGACGCAGACCCGGCGCCGCCGGATCACGGCGGAATCCTCGGTCGGACGCGAATCCTTCACCTGCGTATCGAGACTGTTGCAGCTGGGACATCGCATCCGGCTAGGACCTTACTGGTAGATCGGGAAGCGGTCGGTGAGCGCCTTGACCCGTTCCTTGATCGCGGCTTCCACCATCGGCGCCGATCCGGCTTCCGACTGCGCGATGGCGTTGAGCACTTCCGATATCATCATGCCGACCTGCTTGAATTCGGCGACGCCGAACCCGCGGGTGGTCGCCGCCGGCGTGCCGAGGCGAAGGCCCGAGGTGACGAACGGCTTTTCCGGATCGAACGGGATGCCGTTCTTGTTGCAGGTGATGGCGGCGCGGACCAGCGCCTTTTCCGAGACGTTGCCCTTGAGGCCCTTCGGCCGCAGGTCCACCAGCATCAAATGGTTGTCGGTACCGCCCGAGACGATGTCAAATCCCTGTGCGCGCAGCGTTTCCGCCAGCGCCTTGGCGTTTTCGACCACGTTCCTGGCGTAGATCTTGAAATCCGGACGCAGCGCCTCGGCGAAGGCGACGGCCTTGGCCGCGATCACATGCATCAGCGGGCCGCCCTGCAACCCCGGGAAGATCGCCGAATTCAGCTTCTTGGCCAGCGCCTCGTCGTTGCACAGGATCAGGCCGCCGCGCGGGCCGCGCAGCGACTTATGCGTGGTCGTGGTGGTGACATGGGCGTACGGCACCGGCGAGGCATGCGCCCCACCGGCGACGAGGCCGGCGAAATGCGCCATGTCGACCAGGAGATAGGCGCCGATCGAATCGGCGATCTCGCGAAACCGCTTGAAATCCCAGGCGCGCGAATAGGCCGAGCCGCCGGCGATGATCAACTTGGGCCGCACCTCCTCTGCCTGCTTTGCCACCGCATCCATGTCGATGATCTGGTCCTCGCGCCGCACCGTGTAGTGCGAGGCCTTGAACCATTTGCCGGACATGTTGACGGGCGAACCATGGGTGAGATGGCCGCCGGCGGCGAGGTCGAGGCCCATGAAGGTGTCGCCGGGCTGCAGCAGCGCCAGAAACACCGCCTGGTTCATCTGGCTGCCGGAATTAGGCTGCACATTGGCAAAGCCGGCGCCGAACAGCTTTTTCGCCCGGTCGATCGCCAGCGTTTCCGCGACATCGACCCATTCGCAGCCGCCATAATAGCGGTTGCCCGGATAGCCCTCGGCATATTTGTTGGTCATCACCGAGCCCTGGGCTTCCAGCACCGCGCGGCTGACGATATTTTCGGAGGCGATCAGCTCGACCTCATGGCGCTGGCGGCCGAGCTCACCCTTGATCGCGGCGGCGATCTCGGGATCGGCCTGTTCGAGGGTGGCGGTAAAGAACGAGTCGGGCGCGGAAGCGGACTTGTCGGCGGCGCCGGCACTGGTCGAGGACGGGCTCATCGGCGAAATATCTCCACCGCCGCAACCTGTTAGCTGAGGTGCGGCCGGTCACGTGTGGCGATCGAAAGCGGCGCGTGCGGGATACCATATCAGGCGGCGGCGGCCAAGCGCTTGCGGTAGATGGCTGGTATTTGTGCAAGATATGGTGGGGGGATGGAGGTGGCGGGGACACGTCCCTGCGGCGCTCCCTGCGTCATTCCGGGATGGTCCGCAGGACCAGACCCGGAATCGAGATTCCGGGTTCGATGCTGCGCATCGCCCCGGAATGACGCTCACGCGCTATTTCGCAAACCGGTACGCCCCGCCCTTCTCGACCGAGCGCTGGAAGGCCGGCCGCGCATGCATCCGCGTCAGCCACGCCGCGAGATTCGGGTACGGCGCGAGCCTGTCGAACACTTTTGCCATTTCGCCGACAAAACTCATCTGGATATCCGCGCCGCTGAGCGCGTTGCCGACGAAGAATTCCCTGCCCTTCAGCGCGCCGTCCACATAACCGAGATGGTTTTTCAACTCGCTGTCGATCCGCGGATGCAAGGGCGCGCCGGCTTCCTTCAGCCTGGACACATACAGATTCAACATCAGCGGCAGCATCGCCGAGCCCTCGGCATAATGCAGCCACTCATTGTAGATTTCGTAGTCGGCCCCATCAGGCGCCGGCATCATCGCGCCGTTGCCGTAGGTGCGGATGAGATAATCGACGATCGCGCCCGACTCCGCGATGGTGACGCCGCCATCGGTGATGACGGGCGACTTGCCTAGCGGATGCACCGCGGTCAATTCCGGCGGCGCCAGCCGCGTGGTGGCGTCGCGCTGGTAGCGCTTGATTTCATAGGGAGACCCAAGCTCTTCCAGCAGCCAGAGGATGCGTTGCGAGCGGGAGTCGTTGAGGTGATGCAGGGTGAGCATGGGGTTTCCTCGGGATCATTGATTGCCCCGAGATGTATCGGCTCCCCGTGTTGTCAGCAATGCGTACGACGGTCGTCGTCGCGATGCGCCCTTCCTACATCCCCGTAAATCCCGCCTTCACCGGATCGCTCGATCCATCGAGCTCGCGCAGATACGTCAGCCCGCACACGGTCAGCCGGTGTGTATCCTTCTCGCCGGCTTCCATCAGCGTCGCGAGATAGTCCGTCACCTTGGCACGCGCTTCGGCGCTGGCGGCCGCGGTGCGGTTCACCAGGAGATCGTAGGTCATCATGATGCGGTCGATGGCGGGTTCCATGGGGCTCTCCTGGCTGTCCGTCAAACTGATGTGGCGGCTTCGAACTTCACGATCGCCTTGTTGGCGAGGCGAAGCCGGTTGAATTCGCCGCGCTGGAACATCGAAACGATGATTTCCAGCAGCCGGTCGTTGGTGGCGAGCGTGTCGGGGATGGTGCCGGAGCGCCGCAGATAGTTGGCGGCGATGGCATAGGCATCGCCGACCACCTCGACATTCATCACCTGCAATCCGCGCTCGACCAGCATCGCCCGTCCTCCGACACCAGCAATAAGCCCGGCGCGGCGAAAAAGTTCCATTGCGGGAAACCTGCCCGGGCGGCGCCAAAAAAACCTGCAAAAACAAAACGCACCGGTCCGGGAATCCGGGCCGATGCGCTTCAGGGGAAGTCGCTGGTTTAGTTGCCGCCGGTCTTTTCGGACGCCGGCTTGGCCTGATCTCGCAGTCGAATAAGTCTCAGAGCCGATACAGGATCTGGTCGGTCCAGAACCGCTCGAGCCGGTGCAGCGACTTGTTCAGGGTCGCGAATTCCTCGTTCGAGATGCCGCCGACCTGCTCCACCGTCTTGACGTGCTTCTGATAGAGCGCGTCGACGATCTTGCGGATTTCCTGGCCCTGCGGCGTGAGGCGGATGCGAACCGAGCGGCGGTCGACGCGCGAACGCTGATGATCGAGGAAGCCGAGTTCGACCAGCTTCTTCAGATTGTAGGAAACATTGGAGCCGAGGTAATAACCGCGCGTGCGCAGTTCGCCCGCGGTCAGTTCCTTGTCGCCGATGTTGTAGAGCAACAGCGCCTGCACCGAGTTGATATCGGCACGGCCGCGGCGATCGAATTCATCCTTGATCACGTCGAGCAGCCGGCGATGCAGCCGCTCCACCAACGTCAAGGCTTCGAGGTAGAGCGGCTGCACCGGAGCCTGGCCCGGAGCGCGTTCGGTGGTTTCGGCCACCGTTGCAACGGCTTTCATCATGACACTTCCCCTGCTGTCGTTTTTATCGACTTATTCGACGAAACTTGTGTCCCGCCTGATAGCCACAACTTAAGGGGCCGGTTTGAAGATCCGCTTAAATAAGACAATAAAGAGATCATGAATTTAAGACAGTGAATCGCGGATTAAGCCCGCCAATAAAGGACTTCTCGCAACCTTTCGATAACGCTGGATGGCCGCTGTTCACGCTTCGTTGGCGCGTTGTGTCGCATATGGGAACAGGATCGTTCAAATTCGAAACGACTGCGTAACAGGTGTGACCGCAGCGTTAGGGTGACTCAAAAGTTACCGCAAAAATTCCCGAAAATTTTAGGCGATGGCGCGCCTTTTCATGCACGCCTCGCGAATTTATTCTCTCGCTATGGCGGCCGTTCGCGCGCGGCCATCCACGCCAGCGCGAGATACGCCGCCAGCATCAAGGCTTCCAGCCCCACCACCGTGAGGCTGCCGCCATAGATTCCCGGAAACATCAGTTCGATCACCGCCATCGACACCACGGTGGTCAGCCACACCACGGCACCCCACGGCGTCGCCAGCCACAGCCCGACCGCGGCGACCAGTTCGATCACGGCGAAATAGACCGTGGCAGTCTGCCACGCCATCGGCTGGTTCTCGAACGCCTCGTCCTCGCCGCCGATGAAGCCGGTGACCTGGGCCCAGTGATAGAGCCCCTTGGCCACCGACACGACGGCCATGATGCGCAGGAAGAACACCAGCCGCCGGGTCCACACATTCTCGTCGGACTCGATTCGCTGCGACGAGATCGCCGCCACCGACATCGCATTGTCGCGCGGCTGGTCGCGCGATGGGGTTTCAGACATGCGGCGTGCCGTTCGTGAGGGGAGAATGCGCGTTCATGGACCGACTATGGACCGACTCCGGACGACTCTTGGCCCCTCGGCGCGGCAAAATCAATCCGCCAGGCCGGCCGCCGGCCGATTTGCGGCAGGTCAAGATGGCCATGACGCAAGGCCGGCAAGATGTTAGGATTGGAACCAATCCAGTGCCGCTTTCAGGAGTGCCCCACCCATGGCGATCAAATTCGGCCGTCCGATCGAAATGCGCGACGCGCCGCGCCGGGAAGCCGCCCTCGCCGCCTCCTCGCTCGACCTCGTGGTTCGCCCGCGCCGCAACCGCAAGGCGGAATGGGCGCGGCGGCTGGTGCGGGAAAATGCGCTGACCGCGGACGACCTGATCTGGCCGCTGTTCGTGGTCGACGGCCACAACACGCGCGCGCCGGTCGCCTCGATGCCGGGCGTCGACCGTCTCAGCGTCGATCAGGCGGTGCGTGACGCCGAGCGCGCGATGAAGCTGAACATCCCCTGCATCGCGCTGTTCCCCTACACCGAGCCTTCCCTGCGCGACGAGCACGGCTCCGAAGCGCTGAATGCCGACAACCTGGTCTGCCAGTCGGTGCGCGCCATCAAGAAGGAGTTTCCCGATCTCGGCGTGCTCTGCGACGTCGCGCTCGATCCCTTCACCAGCCACGGCCATGACGGCCTGATCCGGGACGGCCGCATCCTCAATGACGAAACCGTCGCGGTGCTGGTGCGCCAGGCGCTGGTGCAGGCGGAAGCCGGCTGCGACATCATCGCGCCCTCCGACATGATGGACGGCCGCGTCGGCGCCATCCGCGAGGGGCTCGACGATGCCGGCTTCCTCGACGTGCAGATCATGTCCTATGCGGCGAAATACGCCTCCGCCTTCTACGGTCCGTTCCGCGACGCCATCGGTTCGGCGAAGGCGCTGACCGGCGACAAGCGCACCTACCAGATGGACTCCGCCAATTCCGACGAGGCACTGCGCGAGGTCGAACTCGACATCGCCGAGGGCGCCGACATGGTGATGGTGAAGCCGGGGATGCCCTATCTCGACATCGTCCGGCGCGTCAAGGACACCTTCGCGATGCCGACCTTCGTGTACCAGGTGTCCGGCGAATACGCGATGATCGCCGCCGCCGCCAACAACGGCTGGATCGACGGCGAGCGGGCGATGATGGAAAGCCTGCTCGGCTTCAAGCGCGCCGGCGCCGACGGCATTTTGACCTACTTCGCGCCCCAGGCGGCGGAGAAGCTGAAGCAGGGGTAAGCGTTGTCATTCCGGGACGCGTCGAAGACGCGAACCTCAGAGGTGCCATTGCACATCGGGGAATCTCGAGAGCCCGGGTTCGATGCTTCGCATCGCCCCGGAATGACGAACGCTGGCAAACCGTCGCAAGATTGCCGCCTGTTCAAGATTGCCGCTTGTTAATGTGCGAGGTCTTGCACCCGCGCCACCGGTTCCCATGTCCTGTTGCGGGAATGCACGGTCTGGAGGACGGACATGTCTTACTACGGTTCGGGTAATGGCGGCGACGCTGGCAATGGCGGCGGTACCTGGCGCAGCGGTGGCGGGGCGCAACCCCCTGCCTTCGATCCCGAGCAGGAGCCGGAATTGTTTCGCGGCGTGCTGACGCGGCGCGTATTCGCGTTCCTGATCGACCTCGTGGTGCTGACGGTCCCGGTGGTCCTGGGCTACCTGTTCATCGCGGTGTTCGGCATCATCACCCTCGGGCTCGGCTGGGCGCTGTTCTGGCTGGCATGGCCGGCCACGGTGGTCTGGGCGGTGGTCTATTACGGCGCAACGATCGGCGGGCCGCATTCGGCCACCCTGGGCATGCGCGTGATGGATCTGGAACTGCGCACCTGGACCGGCGCGCCGGGCTACTTCGTGCTGGGCGCCATGCATGCCGTGCTGTTCTGGATATCGATCTCGTTCCTGACGCCGCTGGTCCTGCTGGTCGGCCTGTTCAACGGCCGAAGGCGGCTGCTGCACGATATCGTGCTCGGAACCGTGGTCATCAACAGTTCGGTCCGTCACCCCGCCGGGCAGACGGCGCGTACATTTTGAGCCGCGACCGATTGACGGTTGGCCTCCGCGGCGCGATGCTCCGTCCTGCTGCTTCGGAGGCCTGACGACACAACGTGACCCAGCACTCGCGTGACACCCCGCAGTTCTACCTGACGGCGCCCTCGCCCTGCCCCTATCTGCCGGGCCGGCACGAACGCAAGGTGTTCACGCATCTGGTCGGCGACAAGGCCGGCGATCTCAACGATCTGCTCACCCATGGCGGGTTCCGGCGCAGCCAGTCGATCGCCTATCGTCCTGCCTGCGACCAGTGCCGCGCCTGCGTTTCGGTCCGCGTCGTCGCCAACGAGTTCCGGCCCTCGCGCAATTTCCGCAAGATCATGGCCCGCAACGCTGACATCGCGGGCGAACAACGCAGCGCGGTACCGACCTCCGAGCAGTATTCCGTGTTTCGCGCCTATCTCGACGCCCGGCACCGCCATGGCGGCATGGCCGACATGACCGTGCTCGACTACGCCATGATGGTCGAGGACAGCCATGTCGAAACCCGCATCATCGAATACCGCAAGCGCGGCGTCGATACCGGCATCACCGGCCGCGGCCAGGAACTGGTGGCGGTGGCGCTGACCGACGTGCTCAGCGACGGGCTGTCGATGGTGTATTCGTTCTTCGAGCCCTCAGAGGAAAGCCGCTCGCTCGGCAGCTTCATGATCCTCGACCATATCGCCCGCGCCCGCAGGCTGGGGCTGCCTTACGTCTATCTCGGCTACTGGATCGAGGGCTCCAAGAAGATGGACTACAAGGGCCGCTTCCTGCCGCAGCAGCGCCTCGCCCCCTCCGGCTGGCTGCGCATCGACGCCTCGGGCGAGGTATTTTCCGAACCGCAGGAATAGCCTCGCGCTCGTAGCCCGGATGGAGCGAAGCGAAATCCGGGAATTTGCAGCACGCGGCCCCGGATTACGCTGCGCTCCATCCGGGCTACAAGCTCGCTACCCGCATTCGCCATTCGAATTCCTAGCTCTCGATCACCCGCACCGGGTCGCTGCCGTCCCAGTTCGCGGCGGCTTTCCTGATGTGGCCGAAGAAGCGGCCCTTGCCGCCGCTGATGTCCGATATTTCGATCACCGTTCCCGGATGTCCCGCGCTTTCAAAATAGGCGAACCGCCCCTGCGCGCCGCCGATCTGGCCCTCATGGCCAATAACGAAGCCTGCGGCGAGCGCGCGGTCGTACAGCGCCTGATAGTCGTTGCTCCAGTACGACATGTGCTGCATGCCCTCGCCGTAGTCCCTGAGGTGATCGAGATACATCGACGGCGCGTCGTTGCGCTGCTGGATCAGTTCGATCTGCAGGTCGCCGGAATTGGCCAGCGCGATGCTCATCTCCACCGCCGACTCGACGCCGCGATAGCGAAACCAGTCTGTCTTGACCCTGGGGATGTAGAAGAACGGGCCGACCCGCATCACCCCGGTCCAGAACTTCATCGCCTTTTCGATGTCGCGAACGACATAGCCGTTCTGGCACACCTTGCCGAATAACAGGCTCATGGCATAGCTCCGCTGCTGGATTCCTGAGTTCCGCTCAGGCGCTGCGCGTCTTGCCGCTGTCGTAGACGCGCATGCCGGCGGCCGGATCGAGATCGGTCTCGGTCGCCTCGGTCAGCCGCGCCATCATCATGTAAAACCCGATGGCGACGATGGCCTCGACGATTTCCTGTTCGCTGAGATGCCGGCGCACGCTCGAGAAGACCGGCTCCGGCACCCGGACATTTTCGGTGACCTCGCGGCCGAAAGCCAGCAGAGCCCGTTCCGCCGCACTGAAGGCTTCATCGCCGTAATCGCCACGCTCCACGGCATCGATCTGGGGCTGGGTGACGCCGACGCCGAG
>NZ_JAUYQU010000312.1 GCF_030697065.1 Bradyrhizobium sp. | reverse complement strand
TTCGACACCGTGATCGCCTCGCTGTCGCATTACGCGCAGATCTTCCTCGTCAACGGCCAGACCCCGCCGCGGCGCGGCACCTGGGGCAATGGCGGCATGCCCGCCGGCGTGTTCCGCTGCACCGACGGCGAATTGATGCTGGTGGTCGGCAATGACGGCCAGTTCGCGCGCACCTGCGCCGTGCTCGGCCAGCCGGAGCTCGCGACCGATCCGAGATTCGTGAAAAACAACGACCGCGTCGTGCACGGCAAGGAGATCATGGCGATCTTTGCCGGCCTGTTCCTGAAGCAGCCGGTGGCTTATTGGCTCGACGAACTGGCGAAAGCCGGCGTGCCCTGCGGGCCGATCAACGACTTTGCGCAGGTGTTCGCTGACCCGCATGTCCGCTCCCGCGGCATGCAGGTCAAGGTCGACCATCCGTTCGAGCCATCGCTGTCGCTGATCCGCAATGCCATCACCTTCTCCGGCACCCCGGTGAAGGAGTACCGCGCGCCCCCGCTGCTGGGCGCGGATACCAGCGACGTGCTGGCGACCATCGGGGTTGACGAGGCGAAACTGGGTGAGTTGAAGCAGCGGAAGATCGTCTAGTCCTCGAGAGTCCCCCGGCGCGGCGTGCGCGCTGCCACTGCTTGCCTTGATTTGCATCAAGGCGATGCGCTGGTCGCGGGCGCAGCCTGTGATGTCAGTGGGACCCAAACAGATGATACCGCGCTCCAGTCGGCTCCGATTTCTGATCGCCGGACTTCTGCTGTGTTCGGCCGGGGGCGCGGATGCCGCTGGCCCCGGCCAGCTGCGGAGCCAGGGCAAGGTCATCCTCGAGAAGAACTGCGGCCGCTGCCATGCCATCGAGGCTGTTGGTGCGAGCCCGCTCGCGAAGGCGCCGCCGATGCGCGACATCTATGCGCGGTTTGCTCCGCGGGAGCTGCAGGCCGAACTCAGGGAGGGCATGGTGTCGAAACACCGGGCGATGCCGCAGATCGACTTTTCCGACGAGGACGTCGATGCGATCCTCGCCTATCTCTATGCTCTCGCCATCAGGAAATGAGACGGTGATGTAGCCGGCCTCACTCAGCCAGGTCGCGCATCACCTTGATCAGGTCGGATTTGCCTTCGAAGCCAATGCCGGGCAGGTCCGGCATGACGATGTGGCCGTCCATGACGCGAACCGAGTCCGGAAAACCGCCATAGGGCTGAAACAGGTCGGGATAGCTCTCATTGCCGCCGAGGCCGAGGCCGGCCGCGATGTTCAGCGACATCTGGTGCCCGCCATGCGGGATGCAGCGCGACGGCGACCAGCCGTGCTGCGCCAGCACGTCGAGGGTGCGGAGATATTCGACCAGCCCGTAGGACAGCGCGCAATCGAACTGCAGCCAGTCGCGATCCGGCCGCATGCCGCCGTAGCGCAGCAGGTTGCGCGCATCCTGGTGCGAGAACAGGTTCTCGCCTGTTGCCATCGGGCCCGGATAGAATTCCGAAAGGGCGGCCTGCAGCGCGTAGTCGAGCGGATCGCCGACCTCCTCGTACCAGAACAGCGGATAGTCGCGCAGCATTTTGGCATAGGCGATGCCGGTCTCCAGATCGAAGCGCCCGTTGGCATCGACGGCCAGCCGCGCCTGCGAGCCGATCTCCTTCAGCACGGCCTCGATCCGCCCGCGATCCTCATCGAGCGAGGCGCCGCCGATCTTCATTTTCACGACGTTGTAACCGCGGTTGAGATAACCGCGCATCTCCGCCTGCAGCGCCGAATTATCCTTGCCCGGATAATAGTAACCGCCCGCGGCGTAGACGAAGACACGCGGATCGGCCTCGCGGCCGTTCTGTTCGGCGAGCAAACGGAACAGCGGTTTGCCCGCGATCTTGGCCACCGCGTCCCACACCGCCATGTCGAGGGTGCCGACCGCCACCGAGCGTTCGCCGTGTCCGCCCGGCTTTTCATTGGACATCATCGCCGCCCAGATCCGCTGCGGATCGAGATTGCTGCCGTCGTCATCGAGCAGGCTATCGGGCTCAGCCTCGACGATACGGTTGCGAAAACGTTCCCGGATCAGGCCGCCCTGGCCGTAACGGCCATTCGAATTGAAGCCGTAACCGACCACCCGGCGGCCGTCGCGCACGACGTCCGTCACCACGGCGACCAGACTCGCTGTCATTTTCGAAAAGTCGATGTAGGCGTTGCGGATCGGGGAGGCGATCGGTTTTGTAATTTCGACGACGTCGACGATGCGCATCGGGTTTCCTTTCAGTTGATCATCAGCCGGTTATGCTTGCTCCGGCCGCGCTGGAGAGGGTTTATGTCTGGAATCGCCCGACAGCCAATGCTATTCCCGGAATTGATTATGTGATTTCGGCATTACCAATGGAACTGATCTGGTTCGAGGATTATCTGGCGCTCGCGGAAACGTTGAATTTTTCCAGGGCGGCCGAAGCGCGGCACGTGACCCAGCCGGCGTTCAGCCGGCGGATCCGTGCGCTGGAGGCGTGGATCGGCGCGGACCTGTTCACCCGCTCGACGCACGGCGTGGCGCTGACGCCGGCGGGCGAGCATTTTCACACCCAGGCCGAGGTCCTGACACGCGCCCTGCACCAAATTCGCCGCGACACGTCGGAAGTTGCTGGCCGCGGTGTCAGGCCGTTATCGATCGCGGCAACGCACGCGCTTTCCTTTACGTTCTTCCCGAAATGGGTGCGCGGCAATGACAGGGTACTGGCGCTCGGCAATCTCAATCTGATCTCCGACAGCATGCATGCCTGCGAGCAGATGATGTTGCGGGGAGACGTTCAATTTCTGCTGTGTCACCATCACCGCGGCATGAGAAGCCGGTTCGAGACCGGTCAGTTCAGGAGCATCGTGGTCGGCACCGATACGCTGGTGCCGCTCAGCGCGCCCCGGGGAAATGGAGGCCCGCACTGGCCGCTTGCTGGTGGCGCGCCGGTAAAATACCTGGCCTATAGCGCGCAGTCGGGATTGGGCCGGATCGTCGCGGCGCAGGGCGAGGCGAGCACGCGCGGCCTCAAGCTCGAGGCGATCTTTACCTCGCACCTTGCCGCGACGCTGCTCTCGATGGCCCGCGCCGGCGATGGCGTGGCATGGCTGCCGAGGACACTGGCGGAAGAAGACATTGCGGCGGAACGGCTGGTCGACGCTGGTGGCCCCGAACTCGCAATACCGATCGAGATTCGGCTGTTTCGCCCGACCGCACGCCAGAGCAAGGCGGTCGAGGCGATCTGGGATGCGTTTGCGCGCACCGCAGTTCCATCCTGAGCGAAGCGCAAGCTCTCAGTCCGCGTAACGGCCCGCAATACCCCTGAACTCTTCGGTGATGGCCGCGAAGGCGTCGACGACGTCGGGGTCGAAGTGCTTGCCCCTGCCTTCCATGATGATCGCGATCGCCTCATCGTGCCCCATGGCGTCCTTGTAGACGCGGCGGGTGGTGAGGGCGTCGTAGACGTCGGCCACCGCCATCAGGCGTGCCGAGATCGGAATGCGGCTGCCCGCCAGTCCCGCGGGGTAGCCGCTGCCATCCCATTTCTCGTGATGACCCAGCGCAATCTCCTTGGCGCAGGCGAGGAACTCGACGGTCATGCCGAGTTGCCGTTCGGCATTCTCGATGGCGTTGTGGCCAAGCGTCGTGTGGGTCTTCATGATCTCGAATTCCTTCGGATCGAGTTTGCCCGGCTTCAGCAGGATGCTGTCTGGAATTCCGACCTTGCCGATATCGTGAAGGGGGGCGGACTTGAACAGGATATCGATCTGGCGTTCCACCAGATAGTCGGCAAACCCGGGGTGAGCCTGCAGTCGCCGGGCCAGTGCCCGCACATAGTCCTGGGTACGGCGAATGTGATTGCCGGTTTCGTGGTCGCGGGTCTCCACCAGCGACGCCAGGGTGACGATCGTCGCATCCTGCGCATCCTGTATGCTGCGGGTGCGTTTCTCGACTTCGATTTCGAGCAGTACGTTCTGGTCTTTCAGGAATTCCTGGGTCGCTTTCAGGGTGGTCTGCGTCGCGAAGTCCATGCGTACGGCGTATTCCCGCCACCAGCCGATACCCGCCGCCAGGATGAACAGCGTGATGACGTGAAAGGACCAGTAACAGAACATTCCGAAGTCGTTGCCGAGCGCGACCTGCATGGCCGCCTCGAACATCAGCAGAATGGCCACGCCCGACACGATCGCGTACCTGAACTGGACGCCGAGAATGACGAAGCAATAGAACTCGAGAAAGACGAAGTTGAGCATCCCGACCCAGGATGTGAGCCCCATGCCGTCCTGGCCGTCGATCTTCAGCAGCACCCAGAACGTGCAGCAGGCGACCGTCGCGATAAATCCGGACATCACGAGTTGCCAATGCCGTCTGGCGAAGTCCGTAAAGGAATAGGCAAAGCCGATTCCGAGAATCGGCAGGCAGAATTGAACGCGATAGAGATTTGCGGTCCCGTTGGGAAAGGCCAGATGGTCGACGAGAAAGTCGCCGAGGATCAGGACCATCCCGACGACGAGGCTGGCCTGGGCGTAGCGATAGTAGAAGCCGTGATAGTACCGGACGAAAGCCTCTTCATAGGCGGCGCCGGGAAAGGAAAGGATCGGTCGCAACGGCAATGCATCGGGTTGCACGACCTCATCTGCGTTTCCGGTTCTTTCCGGTCGCCACCGAACCGGGTGATCCAAAACTGTCATCAATGCGTCCTGGCGATAAAGAATCATGCCATGAAATGACGACAGGAGTCGGCGCGCGGGATCGGCTCCGCCACCGCAATCCCATGTCGTTGTGGCCTCCGACAGCTTAAACCACCGTGAAATACCGGCCCCGTGAAACTACGGTGAGGAGAACGACGGCGGTATCTGGTTGGCCGGGCACGGCTGCGCCGCGTGCGCTGCCCGTCTCAGTGCGCTTCCCGCGCAGCCAGTTTGCCGGAAGGCCTGCCTTGAACTTTTTCCCCCGTCAGCGCCGTCACCGACACCGCGACCACCCGGTCGATGATCCCCTCGACGTCGTCGAGGTCGCATTTCCCTTCCGACAGTTTGGTCAGCCGCTCGCGCTCGCGGATGGTGTGGTGCGCCATCGCCAGGGCGAAATGCAGGCCCCAATAGAGATCGGCCTCGGCGCGGCCGGGCAGGGAGCGCCGCATCGCCGCGGCGAACTTACGCAAGTGATCGACTTCGCGGTTCTTGATGCGGCGGATGGGCGGCACCGATTCGATCGAGGCGCGGATCATGAAGCGCGCCGCGGTGGAGCTCTCGCTCGATGGCCCGAGGCAGCCGCGCAGCGTCGGCCCCACCAGCGCGCGGAAAATCGCGTCGATGCCGGCGCGACCGCCGCCGGCTTGCTCGGCGGCTTTCAATTCGTTGAGCCGCTCGCGGTTGGTGGCGAGGCTGCGGGTGACGAACAGTTCGGCGATCAATTCGTCCTTTGAACCGAAATGATAGTTCACCGCCGCGAGATTGACGTTGGCCGTGGCGACGATGTCGCGCAGCGTGACGTCGCCGAAGCCGCGATCGGCGTAGAGCCGTTCGGCGGCGTTGAGGATCGCGCCCCTGGTCTGATCCGACGCCATGGTTTCGCCCTTTCGTCATTCCGGGGCGCGGCGCAGCCGCGAACGCGGAATCTCGCGCTACAATGGATTCCGGGTTGAGCCCCTTGGGCTGCCCCGGAATGACGGCAAGTCGGTGGTTGCATTTCAAACAGTTGTATGAAACTATCGTTTGAGACCGGGTGATGTCAAGAAATGTCGGTGCGTGACTGGCATCTGGCATCCCGGGGTGGCGGTGCTCGCGCAGCCGTCCGCAACGCGCCGCTGAAGTGGCCTTGCGGAGCGGCGGTGGCGGGCAGACAGTGTCGCCAAAGAGTTTTCGTCCAAAAATGCGAGGAAACGCCCATGGACTTCAATATGTCGGATCGCCAGAAGGATTGGCTCAATCGCGTGCAGTCGTTCATGACCAAGCATGTCCGGCCCGCGGTGCCGATCTACAAGCAGCAGGACGCCGAGGGGTCGCGCTGGAAGGTGATCCCGGTCCTCGAAGACCTCAAGAAGAAGGCGAAGGCCGAGGGTCTCTGGAACATGTTCATGCCGCCTTCCGAGCATGAGGACGACGAATTTCGCGGCGCGGGATTGAGCAACCTGGAATACGCGCCGCTCGCCGAGGAGATGGGCCATATCGGCTTCGCCTCCGAGGTCTTCAACTGCTCGGCGCCGGATACCGGCAACATGGAAGTGTTCATGCGCTATGCCAGCAAGGAGCAGAAGCGCAAATGGCTGAAGCCGCTGATGAACGGCGAGATCCGTTCCGCCTTCCTGATGACCGAGCCCGCGGTCGCCTCGTCGGACGCCACCAACATCGAAACCTCGATCACGCGCGACGGCGATCACTACGTCATCAACGGCCGCAAATGGTGGTCGTCGGGCGTCGGCGACCCGCGCTGCAAGATCGCGATCCTGATGGGCAAGACCGATCCCAACGCGGCGCGCCATCAGGCGCAGTCCCAGATCCTGGTGCCGCTCGATACCCCCGGCATCACCGTCGAGAAGATGCTTCCCGTATTCGGCTTCGACGATGCCCCGCACGGCCATGCCCAGGTGCTGCTCGAAAACGTCCGGGTGCCGAAGGAAAACATCCTGCTCGGCGAGGGCCGCGGCTTCGAGATCGCGCAGGGCCGGCTCGGTCCCGGCCGCATCCATCACTGCATGCGCACCATCGGCGTCGCCGAAGAGGCGCTGGAGAAGATGGTGCGGCGGCTGTCGTCGCGTACCGCGTTCGGTAAGAAGATCATCGAGCATTCGATCTGGGAACAGCGCATCGCCGAAGCCCGCACCGACATCGAGATGACCCGGCTGTTGTGCCTCAAGGCCGCCGACATGATGGACAAGGTCGGCAACAAGACGGCACAGCTCGAGATCGCCATGATCAAGGTGGCGGCGCCGAACATGGCGCTGAAGATCATCGACAACGCGATCCAGGCCTGGGGCGGCGGCGGCGTCTCCGACGATGCGGGCCTCGCCAAGGCCTATGCCGGCATCCGCACGCTGCGCCTTGCCGACGGTCCGGACGAGGTCCATAACCGCGCCATTGCCAGACTTGAACTTCGGAAGTATGCAAACTCCAATACGCATTGACGGGAGAGCCTGCGGAAACAGTGGCGCTCCTCAACCGTCATTCCGGGGCGATGCGCAGCATCGAACCCGGAATCTCGAGATTCCGGGTCTGGTCCTTCGGACCATCCCGGAATGACGAACAAGAAAAACAAGGGAGCGTCATAGTGGCCGAAGGCGTCAGGAACGACGAAGAGTTTTCGGGCACCAGGCCCGTCGAGGAACGGCACCGCATCGACGAGATCGCCCTCGACGGCTGGATGCGCGAACATGTCGAGGGATATCAGGGACCGCTGACCGTCCAGCAGTTCAAGGGCGGCCAGTCCAACCCGACCTACCGGCTCGATACGCCCGGGCGATCCTATGTGATGCGCCGGCGGCCGTTCGGCAAGCTGCTGCCGTCGGCGCACGCGGTCGACCGCGAGTTCCGCGTCATCGCAGCCCTCAGCAAGCAGGGTTTTGCGGTCGCAAAAGCCTATGCGCTGTGCACCGACGACAGCGTGATCGGCGCTTTCTTCTACATCATGTCGATGGAAGAGGGCCGCGTCTTCTGGGATCCGTCGCTGCCGAGCCAGACACCCGACGCGCGGCGCAAGATTTTCACCAGCAAGATCGAGACCCTCGCGAAGCTGCACACCTATGATCCCGAGGCCATCGGCCTCGGCGATTTCGGCAAGCCGGGAAATTACTTCGCACGGCAGGTCGATCGCTGGACCAAGCAATACCGCGCCTCGGAAACCCAGCACATTCCCGAATTCGAGAAGCTGGCCGAATGGTTGCCGAAGACGGTGCCGGAACAGAAGCGCGTGTCGATCGTGCACGGCGACTACCGCCTCGACAACATGATCTTCCATGCCACGGAACCGCGGGTGCAGGCGGTGCTGGACTGGGAACTGTCGACGCTTGGCGATCCGATGGCGGACTTCACCTACCTGCTGATGCAGTGGACCATGCCGGGCCTCGCCAATGCCGACCTCAAGGCGCTGAACATTCCGAGCATGGAAGAGGCGGCGCAGATCTACTGCAACGTCACCGGCAGCGCGGTGCCCGACCTCAACTGGTATTTCTCCTACAATCTGTTCCGGCTCGCCGGCATCACCCAGGGCATCGCCGGCCGCGTCCGCGACGGCACCGCGGCCAACGCCAAGGCGATGGAGTCGGCGAAACGCACCGTGCCGCTGTCTAAGGCCTCCTGGGAATACGCGCAAAAGGCCGGCGCGAAGTAAGAGACCAATCGTAGGGTGGGCAAAGGCGCGCTCTTCGCGCCGTGCCCACCATCCATCGCGAATCGTTGTCGTCATTGGTGGGCACGCTTCGCTTTGCCCACCCTACGAATTGCCATCCACCGGAATCCTCCTTGCCCCTTTCCCCCAACATGCGCGGAAGTCTGTTGATGGCCGCCGCCATGGCGGGCTTCACCATGAACGACGCCATCACCAAGGCGGTGTCGTCGGAGATGAACTTCGGCGAGATCATGCTGGTGCGCGGCGTGGTCGCAATCGCGCTGATCGCCGTGCTGGCATGGCATCAGGGCGCGATGCGACCGTTGCGCACGCTTGTCATGAAGCCGGTCGCCTTGCGGGTGGCCGGCGAGGTGCTGGGCACGGTGACGTTTCTGGCCGCGATCGTGCACCTGCCGCTGGCCAATACCGCGGCGATCTTTCAGGCGCTGCCACTGGCGGTCACGCTCGGCGCCGCGCTGATGTTCGGCGAGCCGGTCGGCTGGCGGCGCTGGCTCGCCATCGCCGCCGGCTTCATCGGCGTCCTCATCATCGTTCGGCCCGGCGTCGAGGGCTTCAATCAGTTTTCGCTGTTCGCGCTGATCTCGGTGTTCTTCTGCGCCGTGCGCGATCTCGCGACCCGGCGCATCCCCGCGCAGGTGCCCTCGCTGTTCATCACGCTGGTGACCACCGTGACGGTGACGCTCGCCGGTGCCGCCATCATCGTTCCGCTCGGCGGCTGGACGCCGCCATCGTCCCGCGCGCTCGGCCTGCTGACACTGGCCGCGGTGCTGCTGCTGATCGGCTATCAATGCGTCATCATGGCGCTGCGAACAGGCGACATCTCGGCGGTGGCGCCGTTCCGTTATTCGGCGCTGCTGTGGGCGATGCTGCTGGGCTATCTCGTGTTCGGCGATGTGCCCGACGCCATGATGGTGACGGGGGCGACCATCATCGTGCTGTCCGGCCTCTACGCCTTCTACCGCGAGCGCATCCGTCACCGCCCGGTGGCGGCAGACGCCTCCGGCCTGCCGCCCGACGGGCTGTGAGCGGCGAAGCCCGGCGTTGTGTGACGTCCTGTGACTACCTGACGGGCAAATCAGTTCGGTTTATCGGAAGTTCTGTCAAGCCCCTCGCGCAAAAATAATTCTGTTTACCAGAATTTTGGATCAGGCTATATGTCTGCCATCCCGTCCCACTCCGAGGGGCATTGCGCAAAGGTCACCAGTGCGGGACGGGGATGCGGTGGACGTGGATGGCGCTCCTGACCAGAGTGCCTGAAACGGATGCGAAATCGTGCGGTCCTGACACCTCGGTGCTGGTGTC
>NZ_JAUYQU010000286.1 GCF_030697065.1 Bradyrhizobium sp. | reverse complement strand
CGCCCATGACGATCATCATGCGGCCGAACCGCCGGCGGCGGGGTCGCGTGCGGCCGAGCTGATCACCACCGGGTTGCTGCTGGTGTCCGCGGCGCTGTCCTGGGTCGCCCTGGTCGACGTCGGCTTCATGCAGCATGACGTCAGGATAGCGCTGTTCACCTGGATCAATTCCGGCGACCTTCAGATCGCGTGGGCGCTGCGGGTCGATACGCTCACCGCCGTGATGCTGGTGGTGGTCAACACCGTCTCCTCGCTCGTGCACCTCTATTCCATCGGCTACATGGACGAGGATCCGCACCGCCCGCGGTTCTTTGCCTATCTCTCGCTGTTCACCTTCGCGATGCTGATGCTCGTGACCTCCGACAATCTGGTGCAACTGTTCTTCGGCTGGGAGGGCGTCGGCCTCGCCAGCTATCTGTTGATCGGGTTCTGGTACCAGAAGCCGTCGGCCAACGCCGCCGCCATCAAGGCCTTCGTGGTCAACCGGGTCGGCGATTTCGGTTTTGCCCTCGGCATTTTCGCCATCTTCATGATGGTCGGCTCGACCGATTTCGAGACCATCTTTGCCGCGGCGCCGGGGCTGACCGGCAAGACCATCGACTTCTTCGGCTGGCAAGCCGATGCGCTGACTCTGATCTGCCTGTTGCTGTTCATGGGCGCGATGGGCAAATCCGCCCAGTTCCTGCTGCACACGTGGCTGCCGGACGCCATGGAAGGCCCGACGCCGGTCTCGGCGCTGATCCACGCCGCGACGATGGTCACCGCGGGTGTCTTCATGGTGGCGCGGCTGTCTCCGCTGTTCGAGCTCGCGCCGGACGCGCAGGCCGCGGTGATGTTCTTCGGCGCCACCACCGCGCTCTTCGCGGCGACCGTCGGCCTCGTGCAGAACGACATCAAGCGGATCGTGGCCTATTCGACCTGTTCGCAGCTCGGCTACATGTTCGTGGCGATGGGGGCGGGGGCCTACTCGGTCGGCATGTTCCATCTCTTCACGCATGCCTTCTTCAAGGCGCTGCTGTTCCTGGGCTCCGGCTCGGTGATCTATGCGATGCATCACGAGCAGGACATCCGCAACATGGGCGGGTTGAAGGACAAGATTCCCTTCACCTACATCGTGATGGTGATCGGCACGCTGGCGCTGACCGGCTTTCCGCTCACCGCGGGCTATTTCTCCAAGGACGCCATCATCGAATCCGCCTACGTCTCGCAGAACCCGTTCGCGTTGTACGGTTTCCTGATGACCGTGATCGCGGCAGGGCTGACCTCGTTCTATTCATGGCGCCTGATCTTCAAGACCTTCCATGGCGAGCCGCACAACCAGGAGCATTACGAAGCCGCGCACGAGGCTCCGTTGTGGATGCTGGTGCCGCTCGGCATTCTCGCCGCCGGATCGATCCTCGCCGGCTTCCCGTTCAAGGAGCTGTTCGCGGGCCATGGCGTGGCGGAATTCTTCCGTGAATCGCTCAAGATGCATCCCGGGATCATCGACGAGATACACCACGTGCCGCGGGCCATCGCGTTCCTGCCGACGGTCATGATGGCGCTGGGCTTCGTGGTGTCGTGGCTGTTCTATATCCGGCGGCCCTATTTGCCGGTCGAACTCGCCAATCAGCACCAGATGCTCTACCAGTTCCTGCTCAACAAATGGTACTTCGACGAGCTCTACGACCTGATCTTCGTCCGGCCGACCAAGTGGCTCGGCCGCTTCCTGTGGAAGAAGGGCGACGGCTACGTCATTGACGGATTCGGTCCCGACGGCGTGTCGGCGCGGGTGCTCGATGTCACCCGCAATGTGGTGAAAATCCAGACCGGCTATCTCTATCACTATGCCTTCGCGATGCTGATCGGGGTCGCAGGTCTGATCACCTGGTTCATGTTCGGCGCGGGGGCCCATTGATGACTACCTGGCCCATTCTTTCGGTCGTCACCTTCCTCCCGGTGGTCGGCGCGCTCCTGATCTATCTCAGCCGCGGCGACGATGAAGCCGCGCGGCGCAATGCGCGCTGGATCGCGCTTTGGACCACCCTGATCACGTTTGCGGTGTCGCTGATCCTGGTGTGGCGCTTCGACGCCGCGCAGCCGGATTTCCAGTTCGTCGAGAAGGCGCAGTGGCTCGCCAGCGGCATCACCTATCACATGGGTGTCGACGGAATCTCGCTGCCGTTCGTGATCCTGACCACCGCCCTGATGCCGTTCTGCATCATCGCGAGCTGGAAATCGATCACGCTGCGGGTGGGCGAATACATGATGGCGTTCCTGCTGCTGGAAACGCTGATGATCGGCACCTTCTCCGCGCTCGATCTCGTGCTGTTCTATCTGTTCTTCGAAGGCGGCCTGATCCCGATGTTCCTGATCATCGGGGTTTGGGGCGGCCCGCGCCGGGTCTATGCCTCCTTCAAGTTCTTCCTCTACACGCTGCTCGGCTCGGTGCTGATGCTGCTGGCGATCATGGCGCTGTACTGGAACGCCGGCACCACGGACATTCCAACCCTGATGAACACCGCCGTACCGCGCAATTTGCAGACCTGGGCGTGGCTGGCGTTCTTTGCCTCCTTCGCGGTGAAGATGCCGATGTGGCCGGTTCACACCTGGCTGCCGGATGCGCATGTCGAGGCGCCGACCGCGGGCTCGGTGGTGCTGGCCGCCATCCTGCTGAAGATGGGCGGCTACGGCTTCCTGCGCTTTTCGCTGCCGATGTTCCCGCTGGCTTCGCAGGACTTCGCACCGCTGATCTTCGGCATGTCGGTGATCGCCATCATCTACACCTCGCTGGTGGCGCTGATGCAGGAAGACATCAAGAAGCTGATCGCCTATTCGTCGGTCGCCCATATGGGCTTCGTCACCATGGGCATCTTTGCCGGCACCACCCAGGGCGTCGCCGGCGGCGTGTTCCAGATGGTGTCGCACGGTATCGTGTCGGGCGCGCTGTTCCTCTGCGTCGGCATCGTCTACGATCGCATGCATACCCGCGAGATCGCGGCCTATGGCGGACTGGTCAACCGGATGCCGCTCTACGCCGTCGTGTTCATGGTGTTCACCATGGCCAATGTCGGCTTGCCGGGCACGTCCGGATTCGTCGGCGAGTTCCTGACCCTGATCGGCACCTTCAAGGTTTCGATCCCGACCGCGACGGCGGCGACGCTCGGCGTCATCCTGTCGGCGGCCTATGCGCTATGGCTCTATCGCAAGGTCGTGTTCGGAAAACTGACAAAACCGTCGCTGGCCAGCATCAAGGACCTCACCTTGCGCGAGGGGCTGACGCTGCTGCCGCTGGTCGTTCTCACCATCCTGTTCGGCGTCTATCCGAAGCCGGTGCTCGACATGTCGGCAGCCTCCGTGCAGCAACTCGTCAACAACTACAACACCGCGATCACTGCCGTGAAGGCAGCCGCGCTGCTGCAATAACGCAGCAGATTAGGACAGCGCGCCATGAGCTTTGAGAGTGCAGGATATCAACTGCTGCCCGTGCTGCCGGAGCTGGTGCTGGCGGTGGGCGCCATGGCGCTGCTGATGCTGGGGGCCTATGGCAAGGACACGACGAAGCTCGTCACCAGCCTGTCGGTCGGCCTTCTCGTGGTCGTCGGCGCGCTGGTGCTGATGCTGCCGGGCGGAAAACTGGTCACCTTCGGCGGCAGTTTCATCGTCGACGATTTTGCCCGCTTCCTGAAGATACTGGCATTGATCGGTTCGGCGGCGACGCTGGTCCTCTCGACGGAGTTCCTGGCCGATCCGTCGCGGCGGATCTTCGAATATGCGATCCTGGTGCTGCTCTCGACGCTCGGCATGATGGTGCTGATCTCGGCCGGCGACCTGATCATGCTTTATCTTGGTCTCGAGCTGATGAGCCTCGCGCTCTACGTGGTCGCCGCCAGCAACCGCGACAACGCGAAATCCACCGAAGCTGGCCTGAAATATTTCGTGCTCGGCGCGCTGTCATCGGGCATGCTGCTGTACGGTGCCTCGCTGATCTACGGGTTCACCGGCACCGTCAGCTTTGCCGGGATCGCCGCGGCCGCCAAGTCCGACAGCATCGGCATCGTGTTCGGGCTGGTGTTCCTGCTGGCCGGGCTTTGCTTCAAGGTCTCGGCAGTGCCGTTCCACATGTGGACGCCCGACGTCTATGAGGGCGCTCCGACCCCGGTCACCGCGTTCTTCGCGTCCGCGCCGAAGGTCGCGGCCCTGGCGGTGTTCACCCGCGTGGCCCTGACCGCGTTCCCGGGCATCGTCCCGCAGTGGCAGCAGATCGTGGTGTTTGTGGCGATCGCCTCGATGGTGCTGGGGTCGTTCGCCGCCATCGGCCAGACCAACATCAAGCGCCTGATGGCCTATTCGTCGATCGGCCATATGGGCTTTGCGCTGGTCGGCCTTGCCGCCGGCACCGTCGAGGGCGCGCAGGGCGTTCTCGTCTATATATCGATCTACGTCGCCATGACGCTCGGCACCTTCGCGGTAATCCTGACCATGAAGCGCAACGGGCAGCACGTCGAAACCATCAGCGATTTCGCAGGCCTGTCGCGCACCAATCCGCTGCTGGCGTTCTTCTTCGCGATGCTGCTGTTCTCGCTGGCCGGCATCCCGCCGCTGGCCGGCTTTTTCGCCAAATGGTACGTGTTCGTGGCGGCGATCAAGGCCGATCTGTTCACGCTGGCCGTGGTCGGCGTGCTCGCCAGTGTGGTTGGCGCCTATTACTATCTGACCATCATCAAGGTGATGTATTTCGACGAGCCGCTGGCCAGGCTCGATCCGATGCGGATGGAATTGCGCACGGTGCTGGCGGTCGCGGGCCTCTTCAACATCTTCTTCTTCGTCTATCCGGGGCCGCTGGTCAGCGTGGCGACGTCGGCGGCGAAGTCGCTGTTCTAGATGGCATTTACGCTCGGTCCGCGGGCCATATCGGCGGGTTACCGGCTCGCTGGCTTCGACCAAATTGGCTCGACCAATGCGGAAGCCATGGCGCGGGCGCGCGATGGCGAGTATGGTCCGATGTGGTTCGTGACGTCGGAACAGACGGCGGGACGCGGGCGGCGGCATCGCCCCTGGGTTGCGCCGCGCGGTAATCTCGCCAGCAGCATCCTCGAAGTCATCGACGTATCGCCCGCCGTAGCCGCGACCCTTGGCTTTGCCGCGGGTCTTGCGCTCGAGACAGCACTGCAAAAAGTAAGCATCGAAGCGTCGCTGAGGTCAGCGGGATCGGATGACATGAAGTATTCGCTGAAATGGCCCAATGACGTGCTCGCGGGACGGCAGAAACTGGCCGGCATCCTGCTGGAGGCCGAGGCCGTGCCGGGGGGCCGGCTGGCCGTGGTGGTCGGAATCGGCACCAACGTCGTGGCTGCCCCGGAAGGCACGCCGACGCCCGCCACCTCGCTGGCGGCGCTGGGCGTCCAGGTCGGCGCCGAGGACCTGTTCGCCGAGTTATCTGATGCCTGGGCCGGGTTCCGCGGCATCTGGGACGATGGCCGCGGCTTTGACGAGATCCGGCGGCAGTGGCTGGAGCGCGCGGCCGGGCTTGGACAGCCGGTCACAGTCCGCACCGGCGCAGCGTCGGTCGCGGGAATATTCGATACCATCGACGAGCAGGGCTGCCTGATCATCCGGCAAGCGGACGGCCATCGGGTCCCGATATCGGCCGGCGACGTCTATTTCGGCTCGGCAGCCTCGGCGGGGGCGATCTGATGGCGCGTCCGGACGAACTGACCTTTGCGCCGCTCGGCGGTGTCGGCGAGATCGGCATGAACCTGTCGGTCTACGGCCTCGGCAACCGCCATCAGCGGTCCTGGCTGGCGGTCGATCTCGGCGTGTCGTTCGGCGACGAGGAGCATCTGCCGGGCATCGATCTGATCATGCCGGACATCCGCTTTCTTGAAAAAGAGCGGAAGAACCTGGTCGGCCTCGTCCTGACCCATGCCCATGAGGACCATTTCGGCGCCATCATGGACCTGTGGCCGAAGCTGAAATGCCCGATCTATGCGACCCAGTTCAGCGCCGCGCTGTTCGCAGCCAAATGCGCCTCCGAGCGCAATCCGCCGAAAATTCCGGTCACCGTGGTGCCGTCGGGCGGCCGCATCGATATCGGCCCGTTCAGCGTCGAGTTCATTCCGGTGGCTCACTCGATTCCGGAATCCCATGCGCTGGCGATCCGCACCGAAGTCGGCACCGTGCTGCATACCGGCGACTGGAAGATCGATCTGACCCCTATCATCGGCGTGCCGACTGACGAGCGGCGGCTGCGCGAGCTCGGCGATGCCGGCGTGCTGGCGCTGATCGGCGATTCCACCAATGCGGTGCGGGAAGGGCGCTCGCCGTCCGAAATGGAAGTCGCCAGCAACATCACCGAACTGGTCAAGAACGCCAAGGGCCGGGTCGCGGTGACCACCTTTGCCTCCAACGTGGCGCGGCTGCGTGCCGTCGCGGACGCGGCAAAGGCCTCCGGACGTGAGGTCGTCGTGGTCGGCCGCGCCATGGAGCGCGTGGTGCAGGTGGCGCGCGAGACCGGCTATCTCGACGGCGTGCAGAGCTTTCGCGGTGTCGATCTCTACGGCCATTTTCCGCCGGACAAGGTGCTGGCGCTGTGCACGGGAAGCCAGGGCGAGCCGCGCGCGGCACTGTCGCGCATCGCCAATGACGACCATCCGCAGGTCACCCTGAACAAGGGCGACTGCGTGATCTTTTCCTCGCGCACCATTCCCGGCAACGAGAAGGCGGTCGGCGGCATCATCAACGGGCTGATCAACCAGGGCATCGAGGTCATCACCGACCGCACCCATCTCGTCCACGTTTCCGGCCATCCGCGTCGCGACGAACTGCGCGACATGATTTCATGGGTGCGTCCGCAACTGCTGATCCCGGTTCACGGCGAGGCGCTGCATCTGTTCGAGCACGCCAAGCTGGCGAGGGCCGCCGGCGTGCCCAAGGTGCTGATCTGCCGCAACGGCGATCTGGTCAAACTGGGCCCGGGCGATCCCGGCGTGATCGAGCAACTGCCGTCCGGACGGCTCTACAAGGACGGCTCGATCCTGGAGGACTCCAAGTCGCGCGCGGTGGTGGAGCGCAAGAAGCTGGCCTTTGCAGGCTGCGCCTTCGTCGCCTTCGCTGTGACCGACAAGGGCGAACTGGCCGACGACCCCGAGGTCGAACTGGTCGGCATCCCCGAGAAGAATTCGGCCGGCGAGGAGATCGACGAGATCGTGTTCGACGTGGTGGTTACGACCCTGGAAGGACTGCCGCGGGCCAGGCGGCGCGATCCCGACGCGATGGCGGAGTCGGTGCGGCGTGCGGTGCGCGCCGCGATCAGCCAGCATTGGGGCAAGAAGCCCTTGTGCTATGTTCACGTTCTGACGGTGTAGGCGCGTGTTCTGCAAAACGATATCGGTTTTGCGATTCGGCTCGCGCAAGGTAATATAAGGCGGAGGGGATGCCATGCTGGGCCGGCTCAATCATGTGGCGATTGCGGTCAAGGACGCCGAGAAGGCCGCAAAAATCTATGGCGCGGCGTTCGGGGCGGAGATTTCCACGGCGGTGCCGCTGCCCGAGCACGGCGTCATCACCGTGTTCGTGACGCTGCCCAACACCAAGATCGAATTCATCCAGCCGCTCGGCGAGGCCTCGCCGATAGCAAAATTCATCGAGCGCAATGCCGATGGCGGCATCCATCACATCTGCTACGACGTGCCCGATATCATCGCGGCGCGCGACAGGCTGATCGGCGAGGGCGCCCGCGTGCTCGGCGACGGCGTGCCGAAGATCGGGGCGCACGGCAAGCCGGTGCTGTTCCTGCATCCGAAAGATTTTTCCGGCGCGCTCGTCGAAATCGAACAGAACTGAGATGGTCTATTCAATCTCGACCGCGCTGGCGATCTACTTCGTGTTGTGGTGGATCGTGCTGTTCGTGACGCTGCCGTTCGGCGTCCGCAGCCAGCATGAGGACGGCGACGGCGCGCCAGGCACCGACCCCGGCGCCCCGATCGCGACCCAGATGGGCCGCAAGCTGATCTGGACCACAGTGGTCGCGGCGGTCGTCTACGGCCTCGGCATGCTGGCCTATCGCGCGGGCTATCTGAACATCGAGCGGCTGTCGAAGTTGATGGGGACGTCGTTCTAGGCGTGCCGATTGGCCGACATGGCCACGCCTTTTTCGCCGGCCCGTGTCAACCTTCGCCGACAAGGTTGACTTTCGCGGTCTGAAGCTTCGATCGCGGAGCCGTTTCATCATCCTCGATGTCCAGGGCACCCGTACTCTCGGGTGGTGCAACAATGCGATGGCGCCAGACGCCGGCTACCATGCCAATCGCCGTCACCACTGCGGTCATTCTTGCCAGGTTGTCGTCGGGGTGCATCAGCGTTACCAGGGCGAAGACAGCCAGCACGATGCGCAGGCCTATATCCAGGGCCACGTTCCTGCCGGTCCTTCCGAACATCGCAAAGGCGACCCCGCATACGCCGATGATCACGAGCAGTGCGGCTGCGAACTGCGGCCAGCCGGTGGTCGTCACCATTTCAGGCCGGGCGAAAATGGAGAAGGTCATCAATGTAATCGGCAGGCAGATCTTGAGCGCTTCCCACATGGTCCGCATGAAGGAGGCTTCCGCGATACGCGCCGAGATCGCCGCCGTGAGCGAGGTCGGCGGTGAAAGCTCGCCCCAGACCGAGATGAGGAACACGAAGAAATGGGCAACCCAGGGGTCGACGCCGAGCTTGGTGAGCGGACCGACGATGACGACCGCTCCGATGATGTAGGTGGCGGTGGGCGGCAGACCGGCTCCGACTAGCCAGCCAAAGAAATACGCCATGCCGATGACTGCGGTGAGGTGAACCGAGCCGAGATCTAGCAGCATGCCGCCCATCCGGTTGATGAAGCCGGTCACGGTGAAGAGACCGATCATGATTCCGAGGGTCGCGAGCAGCAGCGTCAGGTAGGACGTCATGTCGGCGTGGGTTTCCACGCTGAGCATGATGTTTCTCCACAGCGTCTCATCCTGGACCGTAGGATCCCTGGCGATGTGCTTGAAGTAAAGGAAGGCGGCGATCAGCAGGGCAAACATGAACGCAGCCGTATAGAGCGCGGCACGCAGTTCGCCGATACCGATCCAGCCCATCAGCACTATCAGGAAGGCGACAGATAGAAAGAAGATCGATGTCTTGACCGTCTCATACAAAAGAACGGTCGGCGCCTTGATCGAGGTACCGGGCAAAAGGCGGACGCACAGGAGGTAGACCGCGAACGAAAGCGCAATGTAATATGTGAGGGCAAGACCGAATCCGCGCGCCACGACGTCCCAGTAGGGTACGCCGAGAAACTCGGACATCAGGAACGCGCCGACGCCCATCAGTGGCGGCATCAGCAGTCCGCCCATGGAAGCGGCCGTCTCCACAGCGGCTGCGAACGCGCCAGGGACGCCGTAGCGCTTCATCAGCGGGATCGTGATGCTGCCGACGACGACGGCATTGGCCGAACCGCTGCCGCTGACCGTGCCGACGGCCAGCGAGCCGAGTACCGCCGTCTGCGGAATCATCTGCCGATTGCGTCCCGCCAGACGCCGCATGACATTGATCATCGCGGCCTGCGCGCCAAATCCGTGCGCCGCGGCGGCGAGGGTGAGGAACGCAGCGACCAGGGTCAGGGCAAGCTGGCCGTAAATGCCGTAGATCCCGGTCGAGAACTCGACCGTGCTTGATGTGACCACGCGATAGAATGTCGTGCCGGGGTGCCAGAAGAAATCGAGCGGGCTCCAGTATCCGTACATCGTGTAGATGACGAGAACGAAATTGATCCAGAACAATGTGGGATGCGCGAGCCGCGACAACTCCATGACAAGCAGAAACACGAGCAGCCCGACGATGAAGTCCTGGCGGGAATACGAGCCTTGCCGGTAGATCGCGACGTCTTCGAAATTGAACCAGAAATAGTAGAAGGCATAGAGACAAATGCCGATATAGACGGCGACGATGGCGTCGTTCGCACGCGGCGGCAGCCATTTGTAAAGGTAGTCGTTCCGGTACATGAAGAGGATCTGCAGGATCAGCGCGATCGACATCAGCCGCGAGACGAGTTCCTGCGGGCCGCCACTACCGGTGTAGAAATACCAGAGCAGCCACAGCAGCAGGACCCAGGAAAAAAACAGGGTTAGTGTGTTCAGGCTGAATGTCCGCGCAAGCATACTCATCGGCGTGTATCCCGTCCCGTCGGAAAATCGTCTCGCCGCCGCGAGCTTGGGAAAGCGTGCGCTTTGCACGCGCCCCTCTTGCCGGCGTCTGATGCGTTGACCGTTTCCAGTGCCCGGTTAGCCGGGAGCGTTTTTTTTGCTAAGTCGGGCAAAGGTGCCGATACCCGTCAGGTATCGGCACCCGCCCAAGTGGATCGCGATGCGATCAGCTCGAGACCTTCCAGTTGTCCTTCCAGGCCTTCTGTTCCTTCAGGAACCTGGCAAGTCCGGGATGGACAGGAATGTCCGGATTGGCGCTGATGCCGTTGACCTGCATGCCGACGAAGTCCTTTGCCATCGGCGTGAAGCCCGGGTCGGCCTTGGCCAATTCTTCGCGGTTCTTGTAGAAGGCGCTGACCATCTTGTAGATGACGTCTTCGGACAGGTCCGCGCGCGCGTTGTAGCCGAACAGGATCGGCACGCCCTGGATGGTCGCAACGCCGACGTCCTTGGTGAAGGCGACTTTCGGGTCGACTTCCGCGATGGTGAGGCCGGCGGACTTCAATTTCGCGATCTCGTCCGGACACGGGTTGACGATCCTGACGTCGGTCCGGATGTCGGTCTCCTTCCAGTAGGGCGCGAGCGAGCGGCCGGCGGTGGTATAGGCGACCGATCCTACGATCGTGCCGCCTTGGAGCGCGTCCGAGTTCGATTTCGCGTCGATCTGGACGTGCTTGAAGTCGTAGCCCAGGGCCTTGTACACGCGCTGGAAGTTCAGCCAGTTCATGAAGCCGGCGGTGGTGAAGAAAGTCGGCTTGCCGCTGAGGTCCTTCAGGCATTTGTAGTCGCCGGCCTTGCTGGCCGGGACTGCCATGAAGGATTCCATCGGATAGGCGTACCAGGTGTGGACGAGCTTCCCTTTGCCCGGCTTGTAATCCTTGAAGCCGCCGACACCTTCATACACCTGGGTCATGCCCACGTCGGCCGTGTAGCCGATCTCTCCATCACCATCCATTGCCGCCTTCATCGCGCCGGTGGTGGATGGATAGGGATTGACGGTGACGGTGTATTCGCCGCCGAGCGCCTCTTCGAGAACCTTTCCCATCGCGGCAGCTACCTTGTAGCCGTAAGAGTCGACACTCGATGTCGACCAGCGGATCGACTTGCGCGGTTGGGCTTCCGCCGGCTGGATCGCCGGGATGGCCACCATCGTGGCGATTGCCACCGCAGATGCGGTGAGGATCAGACCAAGTCTTGCCTTGTGCATCGTTTCCTCCATTGGTTTGCCTCCGTGGTTCGCACCCACTGGAAGGCTCCAGCGGGTATTGGCGATGAACTGATTTCACAGTTCTTGCGCCTAGAGACCGGCTTCGAAATTGCGGCAAGGCCGCCATTCGCTTGGCCGTGTGATCGCGTCCCGTTTCGCGAGACTACAGGGCATGCAGGCACCGATCCATCGCGCATATGCCGCAGATCAACGGAACAAGAGCAGCAAAGCCGGCGCCGCGCGATTGTGTGTTCTTGTTTTGTGCCGAGGCAGCATTCAGATTACTCCCATGCAGATCAGGAAGTCAGGCTTCGGTTTGCCCTAGCCTCTCAGCGACGAGGGCATCGATCTCATCGAGCAGATTCCGCCACGCGTCATCAATCGCCGGCGTCCAGTCGTATCCGAGCAGCTCCCGCAACGTATCGGCGATAACGCCGAAGAATTTGCCGAACAGTTCCCGCGGCGTGCCGTAGGCGTCGTGCGACAGCACTTCGCATTCGATCATGCGAAAAGGTCCGCTGCGGTTGCCCGCGAAATCCAGCATCGCATCGATCGTCAGCGCCAGCATCGAGCCCTGGACGAGTTCGCTTCCCTTGCTTCGGAACATCGCCCGCGTTTCCGGGTGCTCGCGGAACAGGCGGCGATAGACCAGCGGCGTGAGATCCTCGCAACGCCGCGCCGCGAGTTCAAAGCTGTGCTGGATCGGATTGGCCGGTGCCGTCATGTGTGCCGCGATTCGTTGCGGTGAGCCGGTAAATCCAGACATCCTGAAAAAACAGGCTGAAAAAAAAGAGCAGGGCGCGTGCCCTGCTCCAAAAATTGTGTCGACCCTATTTCCCCGCAAAGATTGGATTTGATCTTGATTGACGGGGCGACGCTGCTTGTGCGCGCCAGGGCTCCTCCCGAGACTTGGACCACCAGACTTGAACCTTGCGGCCAGCCTGAGCCGCCTTGGTAGACCATCTTTTTCGTTTTGTCATCAATTTCAGCAACGATTGTTCAAAATTAGAGCAATCAGCGTAATGATTGGAATTTCGCCACCCGCGGTTGCAGCCGGCCAGGATTCAAGTTTGGATAAACTGATGATGTCCGGTCATTCGGGAAGAGGTGTCCCGGCGTCGCTGCGGCGATATCGTGTCTGTTTCCTTGCTCTGCCTCAAACAGGCTTTTCATTCGGGTCCTATGGTCACCGCAGTATGTGAACGGGGGAAGCTGATCTCGACTCCGGACCCGCCGCATGATTAGCTGGTTGTCTTGAAGAGGTGGTTTTTGATGCGCCGGAGGTTGCGGAAGTTTCTTCCCATCGTCCTGATAGCCCTCGCGGTGCAGATCCTTGCACCGATCGGTGCCTGCTGGGCGGCCAGCATCGCTGCCTCCGATCCCCTCCATGCGGCACCGATCTGCACGGGCAGTGCAACTTCGGCCACGGACCAGACCGGTCAGACCGGGCGGGGCACCCATGACGGCGCCTGTGCGATGTGCTGCCTGGCACATGTGAGTGCTTCACTCGATACGCCCGAGGCCAGCTTTGCAGCGCCGTTACGACAGGCCGAGCGCGTGGTGTGGATCGACGCCACGCCTGAACGGTTCGGTCCCCGGCCCGGGTGGCACGCCCAGGCCCGCGCGCCTCCTTCGGATTCCTGACGACGAAAACACTCCCGTGATCCGGTGTGGCTCAGGCCATGCCGAATAGTGTCGTTGATCTGGCCGGCCGCCGCG
>NZ_JAUYQU010000231.1 GCF_030697065.1 Bradyrhizobium sp. | reverse complement strand
TGGGAAATGAAGATGCTGCGGACCGGCGGGCCGGCGCCCGAGATGACGATGCAGCACTGCACCGACGAGGCCACCGACAAGTCGATGAGTTCGACATTCTCGCCCGCGTCCAAGGACATGTGTTCGAAGAACGACATCCAGAAGACCGCGACCGGCTATGTCACCGATTCCGTGTGCAACGTCGCCGGCGTGACCATGACGTCGCATTCCGAGATCGTCGGCGACTTCGACTCCGCCTACACCGTCAAGGCCACCTCGCACAGCAAGGGCGGTCCGCCCGGCATGCCGCGCGAAACCACCGCGACCATCGAAGCGAAGTGGCTGGGCGCCTGCAAGGCGGACCAAAAGCCCGGCGACATCATGATGCCCGGCGGCATCAAGATGAACATCAGGGACATGGAAAAGCTCAAGGGCCTGCTGCCGAAGCCGGCGGCGAAGTAGTCCTGATCTTACCTCTCCCGCTTGCGGGGGAGGTCGCGCGCGCAGCGCGCGGGTGGGGGCTCCAACCGCGAGTCCGAGTGTGAGAGACCTCCACCCCGGCCCTCCCCCGCAAGCGGGAGAGGGAGAAGAATCCTTCTACACCGGTATCCTGACCGCGGCGCGCAGCCCGCCCATCGGACTGTCGCCGAGGGTGATGTCGCCGCCGTGGGAGCGGGCGATGTCGCGGGCGATCGCCAGTCCCAGACCGGTGCCGCCCTCGTCCTGGTTGCGGGCGTCGTCGAGCCGCAGGAACGGCTTGAACACTTCCTCGCGCATCTCGGCGGGAATGCCCGGGCCGTCGTCGTCGATCGTCACCGTGAGGTAGCGGTGGTCGCGGTGGCCGGTGATCGAGATCGCGTTGGCGTGGCGCGCCGCGTTGGAGACAAGGTTGGCGAGGCAGCGCTTGAACGATGCCGGTTTCACCGTCACGACCGGCAGGCCGCGGAATGTCACGGTCGCGGCGTGGCCGTTGCGCTCGGCGTCGCTGCGCAGTTCCTCCAGCGCCAGCATCATGTCGGTCGGCTGTGCGAGTTCACCGCTGTCGCCGCGCGCAAACGCCAGATAGGCCTCCAGCATGCCGGCCATCTCGTCGACGTCCTTGCGCATGCCGTCGACCTCGGGGCTGTCGCCGATCAGCGCCAGTTCCAGCTTGAAGCGGGTGAGGATGGTGCGCAGATCGTGGCTGACGCCGGCCAGCATCGCGGTGCGCTGCTCGATCGAGCGCTCGACGCGCGCCTTCATCTCGAGGAAGGCGTGGGCGGCGCGGCGCACTTCGCGCGCGCCGCGGGGTCGGAAGTTCGGCGCCTCGCGGCCCTTGCCGAAACTTTCCGCGGCATCGGCCAGCCGCAGGATCGGCTTGATCTGGTTGCGCAGGAACAGCACCATGACGATCAGCAGGATCGAGGAAGTCCCCAGCATCCAGAAGATGAAGATCTCCGAATTCGACGCATAGGCCGCACTGCGCTGCGCGAACACCCGCATGACCGCGTCGTCGAGCTGGATGCGGATTTCCACCAGGTTGGAGCGGCCGACGGTGTCGATCCAGAACGGTCTCGCGATCTGGCGGCTGAGCTGCACCGACAGGGTCTGGTCGAGCAGCGAGAAGAACGGTTTCGGGCCGGGCGGCGGCAGGTCGCCGGACGGCAGAAAGTCCACCACCAGCCCGAGCCGCTGCTGGGCGATGCGCCGCAGTTGCGCGCGGTCCTTGTCCTGCGGATAGACCTTGTAGACGTCGATCAGGGTGGCGACATCGGCGATCACGGCGGCGGACAGCCGCCGCGTCACCGTGTTCCAGTGCCGCTCCATGAACACGAAGGCCACAACCGACTGCAGCACCACCATCGGCACGATCATGATCAGCAGCGAGCGGGCGTACAGCCCGGTCGGCATCCAGCCCTTGAACGCGTTGCCCATCCAGCTGTTGGCCGCGGAGACGCGGCCGGCGGCGGAGCGGATCAGCGTGAGGCCGGTGTCGAGCGTGCTCATACGGGTTTGCTCAAGTACCTGGAATCAAGAGTCGTCGTTGCAGCCCATCCTTCGAGACGGCCACTCCGTGGCCACCTCAGGATGAGGACTAACTTGTTGAAACACAACAACCTCATGCCGAGGGGCGAGCAGCGCGAGCGTCTCGAAGCATGGGCAGCAAGCGACTCTCCGGACTCACATGGGCAGTACTAGGGGGAGGCGACCAGGCGATAGCCGACGCCGCGCACCGCCTGCAGGAACAGCGGGTTGGCGGGATCCTTCTCGATCTAGCGCCGCAGGCGGTTTATCTGCACGTCGACCGCGCGCTCGTTGACGGAGCCGTCGCCGGTCAGCGCGCTGCGCGGCACCGTCTCGCCCGGCGCCAGGCCGAGAATCCGCAGCATCTCGCGCTCGCGATCGGTGAGATGGATGGTCTCCTCGCCGTGACGCAGTTCGCCGCGGTCGAGGTGGTAGACGTAGGGCCCGAACGCGATCTGCTCCAGCGTCTCCATCGGCGGCGGCGCGGTGCGCTTGAGGATATTGCCGATCCGCAGCACCAGTTCGCGCGGCTCGAACGGTTTGGCCACGTAGTCGTCGGCGCCGATCTGCAGGCCCTCGATGCGGGCTTCGGCCTCGTGGCGCGCCGTCAGCATGATGATCGGCACCGAGGACGAGGTGCGGATGAAGCGGGCGAGATCGAACCCGGTCTCGCCCGGCATCATGACGTCGAGGATCAGCAGGTCGAAATGCAGGCCGAGCAGCTTGGCGCGGGCGTCGGAGGCGCTCGCCGCCGTGGTGACGCGGTAGCCCTCGCCGCAGAGAAAGCGCGAGAGCAGGTCGCGGATGCGGCGGTCGTCATCGACCAGCAGCAGATGCGGCGCGTCGTCGGCCGGGCGCGGCGGGGTCCGTGTGAGGGTGGCAGCCTGGATCACGCTTTGTCCTTGTCCTTTGCGGTTGCGCCGCCGGTTTCGAGAATGGTCGCCAGCACCTTGTCGGGATCGTCGTGATCGATCATCGCGCGCAGGAATTTCCGCACCGAATCCGCACCGTCCGACCCGATGCCGCCGAGCGCGCGGTTGATCCGGTCGGTCTGCAGCCCCGCCAGCCTGCCTACCAGCGCCTCGCCCTTGGCGGTGGCGTACAGCAGGCGCTGCCGGCGGTCGTTGTTGCCGGTGCGCTGCACGATATAGCCTTCGTCGAGCAGTTGCTTGAGCACCCGTCCCAGCGACTGCTTGGTGATGCGCAGCACGTCCAGCAGATCGGCGACCTTGAGGCCGGGATAGCGGTGGACAAAATGTAGCACCCGGTGATGCGCCCGCCCGAATCCGAAAGCCTCCAATTCGTTGTCGGCGTCGCCGACGAAATCGCGGTAGGCGAAGAACAGGAGCTCGATGATATCCCAGCGCAAATCGGCCTGACCCGGGGCAGGGGAGCGTGCTTCCCCCGCCCTCGAATCGGGGTCTGCGGAGGAAGTCGATAAGTTTATGTCAGCCATATTGACATATCTTGGGTTCAATGTTACAAAACTGCCAGCCGCGACGAAACATTAAGTCGTTTTGTCCGCGGTACAGTTCGAAAGGGCCGGATAAGCCCTGCAGTGGCGGCCAAGCTCGAACACGTACGAACGAGGCCGCTGATATATTGACCGTGCGATTGTCGAGCGGCATTTCGGCAAACATACTGGACTTCCGCATTCCGCAAAAGCATGTCCTATGGGATGTGCGGGCGTGGAAACCGGCCGCAAGGCCGGGGGAGCCAGGCGTCATCAACCGCGCCGGCGCCGGCGCAAGACCGGCGTCTACAAGACCAGCGTCAATCCGGGAGAACGTCCATGGCAGTTTCGATCGAGCAGGCCCGCAGAGACAGGCCGACGCCGGAAGCCGCGCTGGTTGCAGCCGCGGCAGGCAAGGGTTTGAAATTCGAAATCCAGCCGGCGGCCAATTCGGCATCCGAGAAGGACCGCGCCGCAAGGCTCGCGGACCCGGGTTTCGGACGGGTGTTCAGCGATCACATGGCGATCGTCCGCTACGATCAGTCGCAGGGCTGGCATGGCGCGCGGGTCGAATCCCGCGCCAATTTCCCGCTCGATCCGGCCACGGCCGTCCTGCACTACGCCCAGGAGATTTTCGAAGGCCTCAAGGCCTACAAGCGCGACGATGGCGGCGTGAACCTGTTCCGGCCCGACGCCAACGCGAGGCGCTTCCGGGATTCGGCGGACCGCATGGCGATGGCGCCGCTGCCCGAGGCGGTGTTCATCGAGGCGGTCGAGCAGCTGGTGCGGATCGACCGCGCCTGGATTCCCGGCGGCGAGGGCAGTCTCTATCTGCGGCCCTTCATGATCGCGAGCGAGGTCTTCCTCGGCGTCAAGCCGTCGGCGGAATATATCTTCGCCGTGATCGCCTCGCCGGTCGGATCCTATTTCAAGGGAGGCCCCGCGCCGGTTTCGATCTGGGTGTCGGAGAATTACACGCGCGCCGCGGTCGGCGGCACCGGCGCGGTCAAATGCGGCGGCAATTATGCGGCGTCCCTGCGCGCGCAGGCCGAAGCGATCGAACACGGCTGCGACCAGGTGGTTTTCCTCGATGCGATCGAGCGCCGCTATGTCGAGGAACTCGGCGGCATGAACGTGTTCTTCGTGTTCGACGACGGCTCGCTCTTGACCCCGCCGCTCGGCACCATCCTGCCGGGCATCACCCGCGACTCGATCATCGCGCTGGCGAAGGATTCCGGCACCCGCGTGCGCGAGGAAACCTACACGATCGAGCAGTGGCGAGCTGACGCCGCCAGCGGCAGGCTGAAGGAGGCGTTCGCCTGCGGCACCGCCGCGGTGATCTCGCCGATCGGCAAGGTGCGCTCGGCGAGCGGCGATTTCCTGATCGGCGGCGGCGCCGCCGGCCCCGTCGCCATGGGCTTTCGCAAGAAGCTGGTCGACATCCAGTATGGCCGCGCCGCCGACCCGCACGGCTGGATCAAGCAGGTGATTTGATCGGGGGACTTCTTTCTTCCCCCTCTCCCCTTGTGGGAGAGGGTGGCCGCGATGCGAAGCATCGCGGGTGAGGGGTTCGTTCCGCGGAGACAGACCCCTCATCCGTCGCGGACTGCGTCCGCGCCACCTTCTCCCACAAGGGGAGAAGAAAGAAAGCCCCGGTTGCCGCATCGCATTCCGGCTGGTACCAACGCGGCCCGAGTGCTTTGAAACAAAATGGCTGAAAAACCCAAAAAATCGCAAAAACTCCGCGCCCGCCTGCCGCGCGGCCTTGCCGATCGCGGCCCCGCCGAGATCGCCGCCACACGCGCGATGATGGCGAAAATCCGCGAGGTCTACGAGCGCTACGGGTTCGAGCCGGTGGAAACCCCGGCGATGGAATACACCGACGCGCTCGGCAAATTCCTGCCGGACCAGGACCGGCCCAATGAGGGCGTGTTCTCGTTCCAGGACGACGACGAGCAGTGGATCTCGCTGCGCTACGATCTGACCGCGCCGCTGGCGCGCTACGTCGCGGAGAATTTTGATCATCTGCCAAAACCCTATCGCAGCTATCGCGAAGGCTATGTCTACCGCAACGAGAAGCCCGGCCCGGGACGTTTCCGGCAGTTCATGCAGTTCGACGCGGACACGGTGGGCTCAGCCTCGCCGGCGGCCGACGCCGAGATGTGCATGATGGCGGCCGACACGATGGAAGCGCTCGGCATCCCGCGCGGCAGCTATGTGGTGAAGGTGAATAACCGCAAGGTGCTCGATGGGGTGATGGAGAGCATCGGGCTCGGCGGGGAGGAGAATGTCGGCAAGCGGCTGATTGTATTGCGCGCCGTGGACAAGCTCGACAAGTTTCCGATCGCCGAAGTGGAAAAGCTGCTCGGCCCCGGACGATGGGACGGCGGCGAGGAAGGCAAGGGCGACTTCACCCGGGGCGCCGGCTTGGGCGCCACCGACGCGCACGCCATTGCGACATGTTTCGGCGAACCCGGCAAGGCTGACGACCCTGCGTTTCGTTACCTGTTCGAGTCGGAGACGGTTCAGAAGGCACGCGCCGAACTTTCCGAAATTGCGGACCTGATCGCGGCTTCCGGCTACGGTGCGGATCGCATCCGCATCGATCCCTCTGTCGTGCGCGGCCTCGAATACTACACCGGCCCCGTCTATGAGGTTGAATTGACCCTCGAGACCAAAGACGAAAAAGGCCGTCCCGTGCGGTTCGGCTCGGTCGGCGGCGGCGGCCGTTACGATGGTCTGGTCTCGCGCTTTCGCGGCGAGCCGGTGCCGGCGACGGGTTTCTCGATCGGCGTGTCGCGGCTGCAGGCGGCGCTGACCATGCTCGGCAAGCTCGACACCAGGCAGGCCTTCGGGCCGGTCGTGGTCACGGTGTTCGGCGGCGAGATCGCCGGCTATCAGAAGATGGTCGCGGCCTTGCGCAACGCCGGTATCCGCGCCGAACTCTATCTCGGCAATCCCAAGCACAGCCTCGGCCAGCAGATGAAATATGCCGACCGCCGCAACGCGCCCTGCGCGATCGTTCAGGGCTCCGACGAAAAGGCCAATGGCAGGCTCCAGATCAAGGATCTGATCCTCGGCGCGGGTCTCACCGAGATCAAGGATCGCGAGGAATATCTGAAGAAGCAGACCGAGGCGCAATACGAGGTCGACGAGAGCAGGCTCGTCGAGGCCGTGCGCGAAGTGCTGGCGCGGCATCAGGTGAAATGGGGATAGACTAAGGGTCGTCATGCCCGCCACCAGGTCTCGCCTTTCGGCGAGCCTGATGACAGGCTCCGGCGGGCATCCAGTACGCCGAGACGTTGGCGTTGAACCCAACCGGCGCGGAATACTGGATCATCCGCCTTCGCGGATGATGACGGCGGTGCGAGATGCGCGGCGCCTCGGGAAGAGGGTCGTGTTGTGACGAAGCAGCAAAAACAAAGGGAGTGATAAATGCCTGAAATTACCGTGAGCATGGCCACCGGCCGCACCGACGAACAGAAGGCCGGCATGATGCGCGACATCACCCAGGCGCTGGTGAAGAACCTCGGCGTCGATGCCGACGCCGTCGTGATCCAGATCAACGAGGCGCCGCTGGCTCACAAGATGAAGGGCGGCAAGACCTTCGTGGAGCGCGCGGCGGCGGCGAAGAAGTAGCAGCCTGTCATTCCGGGGCGCGCAATGCGCGAACCCGGAATCTCGAGATTCCGGGTTCGGTCGCTTCGCGCCCGCCCCGGAATGACGGCTCTCAAGGCACTCCATGGACGCACGCGACATCATCCAGGTCGGCCTCAGCGCCGAGCGCACCCTCGTGGTGCCGGCGGAACAGACCGTCGGGCATTTCGTCCAGGGCATGCCGATGGTGTTTGCGACGCCGATGATGATCCTGGAAATGGAGCTGGCGTCGGGCGATGCGATCCGTGGCCGGTTGCAGCCGGGCTGGGTCACGGTCGGCACCGAAGTCGATATCCGCCATCTCGCCGCCACCCCGGTCGGCGCCACGGTGCGGACCATGGCGAAGGTGATCGCGGTGGAGCGCCGGGTCATCCGCTTCGAGGTCGAGGCGTATCACGGCGAGCGCCGGATCGGCGACGGCCGCCATGCCCGCGGCCTGGTCAATCTCGCGAATTTCAGCAAGCGGCTGGCGATGTAGGGTGGGCAAAGGTGCTCTTGCACCGTGCCCACCATCCATCAACGACAATGCCGCTTAAATGGTGGGCACGCTTCGCTTTGCCCACCCTACGATTTCTGCGGGCGTGCAGCTACTTCGCCAGTTCCTTCGAGCGCTTCGTCGCCGCCGCCACCGCGCGGATCATCAGTTGCTGCAGGCCGCCGTCGCCCATCAGCACTTCCAGCGCCGCCGCGGTGGTGCCGCCCGGGGAGGTGACGTTCTTGCGCAGCGTCGCGGAGGAATCCTGCGAGCGATGCAGCAATTCGCCGGAGCCGGCGACGGTCTCGCGCGCCAGCCGGGTGGCGAGTTCGGCGGGCAGGCCGGCCTCGACGCCGGCGCGCGCCAGTTCCTCGGCGAGCAGGAAGATGTAGGCCGGGCCGGAGCCGGACACCGCGGTTACCGCGTCCATCAAATTCTCGTCATCGACCCACTCGACCGCCCCGGTGGCGCGCAGCAGCGCGTCCGCCACCGCGCGCTGCGCCGCGCTGACATCCTTCGCCGCCACCGCCACCGTGATGCCGCGGCCGATCGCGGCCGGCGTGTTCGGCATCGCCCGCACCACGCTGCCGCCGCAGACTTTCGCAAGCGTCGCGATCGGGGTGCCCGCCATGATCGAGACCACCAGCGTGGCCGGCCCGACCAATGGTTTCAGCGCCGGTCCGGCCTCGCCGAAGGTCTGCGGCTTGACCGCCACCACCAGGGTCGCGACATCGCCGATTTCCTGTGGCGTTGAATTGAGACGCACGCCTTTCGCCGCCAGCGCGCCGATGTCGGCGGAGGGGTGCGGCTCGATCACCGCGACGCGCTTCGGATCAAGCCCGCCCGCCAGCCAGCCCGTCAGCATCGCGCCGCCCATCTTGCCGGCGCCGGCGAGCACGATGGTACCGGTGATGTCCCGCAACGCGGAAGTGGTGTTCGAAGCTGTCACAGAAAATTCCCATGTCGTCCCCGCGAACGCAGGGACCCATAAACACATGTGATTCTATTGAAGCGAGGGACAGGCGACAAGCATTTTAGCCGAACGCGGGCGTCACGGCGTATGGGTCCCGGCTCGGAGGCCGGGACGAACAGCGAGTGTGTTGAAGCGCCTGCGCGAAAACCTACGCCTCGCCCTGCGTGTCGAACATCGCCGCACTCATGGCTTCCGCAGCGTTCTTGCCGGCCCAGACCACGAATTGGAATGCGGGGAAATAACGCTCGCAGGCGTGGATGGCGCCGACCAGCATGCTCTCGCATTGCGCGGTCGAGGCGGTCAGCCCGCCCGGCAGCGGCAGCGCCTGCCGATGCATGATCATGCCGGTGTGGGTCCAGATGTCGAAATGCCCGATCCACAATTGCTCGTTGATGGCGGCGATCAGCCGCTGCACCTCGCCGCGGCGCGCGGGCGGAATCTTCATGTCGAAGGCGCAGGCCAGATGCAGCGCCTCGATCTCGCCCATCCAGGTGAAGGACAGCTGATAGTCGGTCCAGTCGCCCCTGGAAACGATGGTGACCTCGTCCTCGCCGGATCGTTCGAACGACCAGTTGTTGTCCGCGGCGATGTCTTCGACGACAGCGAGCGGGTTGTTCCGGGAATCGATGATGCCTTCGAGCAGGGACATGCCGTCTCGACCTTACCTTGGTATCGGAGTTACGATGTTTGATACGCACGCAGCAGGCACGCGCTGACACAACGCTTCGCTGCCGGATGCAAACCCCGGAGCGCCTTGCGGGCGTTCTGGGCTTGCCGGGATCAAGTGATGTGATTTGCGGAATCTCCGCAACTGCACGGGGACTCCGTCCACAGGCAAAGCGGAGATCATCCACAGCTGATCTCGGGCGGCTGTTAACCTTTGGAACAAACCGGAATCGGATTCGCGCGGTGCGAGTCCGGCGCGCGGAATGCATCTGCGAAACCGTAACGCCGGCCAGGATTTCGGCGGGAGGCTCGCTCTGCGGACATGGGGAACATGCAGATTTTCGATGCGCAAGCCGCTTGCTGGCGTCCCGGCGATTCGCCATAGTTCCTTCAAGGCCGCTCATACCGGGCGGCCGATGTTCTCAGGGCGGGGTGAAAGTCCCCACCGGCGGTAAGGGTGGACAAGCCCAAGCCCGCGAGCGCCTTGCTGTCCGGAATTTCCGGGAAGCAAGGGTCAGCAGATTCGGTGCGACTCCGAAGCCGACGGTTAAAGTCCGGATGAAAGAGAACGGTCGCGACAGCCGCATTCCGCGCGGCGCGTCGTTCCGTGTGCCCTGATTCTGGTCCTGAAAGAGGAAAGCCATGAATCAGATGCTGCAAGACCCCGAAGCCAACGCCTCCGAAGTCAACGCCTCCGAAGTCAAAGCTCCCGAAACCATCGATCCCCCCGCGACGTCGCATCCGCGCTTCGCAAAACCGCAGCGGGTGGCTTTCGTGCAATCGTCCTGGCACCGCGAGGTGGTGGAGGAATGCCGGATCGCCTTCCTCGGCGAGATCGAGGCGCGCCACATCAGCAATGTCGATCTGTTCGAGGTGCCCGGCTCGTTCGAAATTCCGCTGCACGCCCAGATCCTGGCCAAGACGCGGCGCTATACCGCCATCGTCGCGGCCGGGCTGGTGGTCGATGGCGGCATCTATCGCCACGAATTCGTCGCCGACACCGTGATCAAGGCGCTGATGGAAGTGCAACTGCGTACCGAGGTGCCGATCTTCTCCGCGGTGCTGACGCCGCAGCAGTTTCACGAGAGCGCCGCGCATCTCGATTTCTTCCGCAAGCATTTCGCGCTCAAAGGCGTCGAGGTCGCGGAGGCCTGCGCCAACACGCTGCTCAGCCTGGAACGGCTGCGCGGCCAGGTCGCGGCGGGTATTGCGTAGTTGCGGGCCCGTGTCCCGGACGCTGCGCCGCGTCCGGGACACGAAAGCGATACGGATTGATTTGTCATTCCTCCCGCCGCGCGGATAAACTCGGCGGCGGGAGGAGGCACGCCCGCGGCGACGGGCGGCCGGGACGATCATGTTTGAAGGACACGATCCTTATCTCGTCGCGCTCTCGGTGGTGATCGCGATCCTGGGCGGCTACACCGGCTTCGGCCTCGCGGCGCGCATCCGCGGGACGCCGGGCGTCAGCCATCGGCTGCTGCTGGCCGGCGCCGCCGCATTCCTCGCGGTCGGCATCTGGACCATGCATTTCGTCGGCATGCTGGCGGCGCCGATCCCGGCCGACACCGTCTATCTGGTTCTCCCCACCATGATCTCGTTCCTGATCTGCGCGCTGGTGGTCGGGATCTCGCTGTTCTTCGTCAGCATCGGCGAACCGTCGCTGCGGCGCGTGGTCTGGGCCGCGCTGCTGCTCGGGGCCGGCATCGCCAGCATGCATTATGTCGGCATCCACGGCCTGTCGGGCCATTTCGCCATCCAGCACGATATGCCGATGATCCTGCTGTCGATCGGAATCGGGATCGTTACCGCCTATGGCGGCCTGCGCGCCTTCCTGGCCCGCCAGGACGGCGTCCGGCTGGTCGCAAGCTCGGTCGCCTTCGGCATCGCGGTATCGGGCATGCACTACACCGCGATGCACGGCATGCATTTCGTCGCTTTGTCGGAGACGGCGCATCATCATGCCGGCGGGCTCGCGGCGTCGCAGCAATTGCTTGCCGTGATCGTCGCCGTGCTGTGTTTCGTCATCGCCGCCGGTTTCCTGCTGTCACTGGTTCCGGACCCGCGCCGCCAGCCCGTGGCGGCAACCGCGGCCGCGGTCGATCCGGCGCCGGATGCGGCCGTTGCTGCCCTGCAACCTGCGTTGTGCGAGCCGGCGGTGGCCTCGCCGCGGCTGATGCCGTCGCCGCTCGGCGGTATCGGGCAGCCGCCCCGGGCCGCACCCGCCGTGCGGCTTCCGGTCGAGGGCGCCAATGGCACCCATTTCATCGATTCGGCCGAGGTGCGCAGCGTGCGTGCCGACGCTCATTACACCAGGGTGCATGACGGCACCCGCGAGCGGATGTGCCCGTGGTCGATCTCGGAAGCCGAAGCCCAGCTCGATCCCGGCCTGTTCGTGCGGGTGCACCGCAGCCATATCGTGGCGATCCCGCATGTCAGCTTCGTCCGCAAGGAAGGCGATGGCGCGGTGATCGAACTCGCCGGCCCGTCGCCGCACCGTGTCCCGGTCAGCCGGGCCAAGATCGCCGAGGTGAAGGCGAGACTGGGGCTGGCCAGGCGGCATGCCTGAGGTTCGCGCCGGATTAGGTCGCGAGGCCTGACGCAATTCGTGCGCGTTCCTCCGCATTTCGTGCGAATTTCGCGCCCCCGTGTCCCTGCGATTGCTGTGCAAAAATTCCGGGAACAGCCTGCCGCCAACGTCTGAGCTCAAAAAGACGAATGGAGGAGGCAACCATGATTCCTGGCCCGTTCAGTTATCACCGGCCCGCGAGCGTGGCCGATGCGGTCAATTTGCTGTCGACGCTGGGCGACGAAGCCCGCCCGCTCGCCGGCGGCCACAGCCTGGTGCCGATGATGAAGCTTCGGCTCGCCACCCCCGACCATCTGGTCGACCTGCACGGCATCGCCGGACTGAAGGGCATCCGCCGCGACGGCAGCAAGATCGTGATCGGCGCCATGACCACCCAGCACGAATTGCTGGCGTCGGACGAGATCGCACATTCGCTGCCGATCCTGCACGAGACCGCGCTGTTGATTGCCGATCCCCAGGTACGCTACCGCGGCACCATCGGCGGCAACCTCGCCAACGGCGACCCCGGCAACGATCTGCCGGCCCTGATGCTGGTGCTGGGCGCGTTCTACCGGCTCGAAGGACCGGGCGGCGGGCGCGACATCGCGGCTTCGGAGTTCTATCAGGGCGCCTATTTCACCGCGCTCGAACCCGGAGAAATCCTGACCTCGATTTCGATTCCGGCGGCGGCGGCCGGTCACGGCTACGCCTACGAAAAGCTCAAGCGCAAGGTCGGCGACTACGCTACCGCTGCTGCGGCGGTGGTGCTGACCATGGCCGGCGGCAAGATCGCCACCTGCGCGATCGGGCTGACCAACCTGCATGAAACGCCGCTGCTGGCCACCGACGCGGCCAATGCCGTGATCGGCAGCAGCCTCGACGACGCCAGCCTGAGGAAGGCCGCAGCGGCGGCGGTGGCGATCATGTCTCCGGCCGCGGATGCCCGCGGACCGGTCGAATACCGCAAGCATGTCGGCGGCATCATGGTGACCCGGGCGCTGACCCGCGCCGCCGCGCGCGCAAGCTGAAAAGGGGGACCAAACAATGGCAAAGACCCATGTGACCATGAAGGTAAACGGCGCCGAGGTCGAAGGCCTGGTCGAGCCGCGCACCTTGCTGGTGCATTTCATTCGCGAGAATCTGCTCCTCACCGGCACCCATATCGGCTGCGAGACCACCCATTGCGGCGCCTGCACCGTCGATATCGACGGCATGTCGGTGAAAAGCTGCACCATGCTCGCGGTGCAGGCCGAAGGTTCCGACATCACCACCATCGAGGGCGTCGCCAATGCCGACGGTTCGCTGTCGGCATTGCAGGAAGGATTTCGCATGATGCACGGGCTGCAATGCGGCTTCTGCACCCCGGGCATGATCCTGCGGGCGCAACGCCTGCTCCAGGAAAATCCCTCGCCGACCGAGGCTGAAATCCGGATGGGCATATCAGGCAATTTCTGCCGCTGCACCGGTTACCAGAACATCGTCAGGGCCATCCAGTACGCTGCCGACAAGATCAATGGCGTTGAATTCAAGGAGGCAGCGGAATGAACGACATGACTCCCACGCGGGAACAACGCGAAGCCAAACTCGAAGGCATGGGCTGCAAGCGCAAGCGGGTCGAGGACGTCCGCTTCACGCAGGGCAAGGGCAATTATGTCGACGACCTGAAATTGCCGGGCATGCTGCACGGCGATTTCGTGCGGTCGCCGCACGCGCATGCGCGGGTCAAGTCGATCAATTCGGAGGAGGCGCTGAAGGTGCCGGGCGTGCTGGCGGTGATCACCGCCGAGACGCTGAAGACCGTCAACCTCGCCTGGATGCCGACGCTGGCCGGCGATGTGCAGATGGTGCTGGCCGACGGCAAAGTGCTGTTCCAGAACCAGGAAGTCGCCTTCGTGGTCGCCACCGACCGCTATGCCGCCGATGACGGCATCAACAAGGTGGTGGTGGAATACGAGCCGCTGCCGGTCGTGATCGACCCGTTCAAGGCGATGGACGCCGACGCGCCGGTGCTGCGCGAGGACCTCGCCGGCAAGACTTCGGGCGCGCACGGGCCGCGCCGGCATCACAACCACGTCTTCGAATGGACCATCGGCGACAAGGACCTCACCGACGCCGCGTTCAAGAAAGCGGATGTCACCATCAAGGAAATGCTGTCCTATCACCGCACCCATCCGTCGCCGCTGGAGACCTGCCAGTGCGTCTGCTCGTTCGACAAGATCCGGGGCGAACTGTCGATCTGGGGCACCTTCCAGGCGCCGCATGTGATCCGCACCGTGGTGGCGCTGATCGCGAAAATTCCGGAGCACAAGATCCACGTGATCTCGCCCGACATCGGCGGCGGTTTCGGCAACAAGGTCGGCGCCTATCCCGGCTACATCTGCGCCGCGGTGGCCTCGATCGTCACCGGCAAGCCGGTCAAATGGGTCGAGGACCGCATCGAGAACCTGACCGCGACCTCGTTCGCCCGCGATTACCACATGACGACGGAAATCGCGGCGACCAGGGAGGGCAAGGTCACCGGCCTGCGCGTCCATGTGCTCGCCGATCACGGCGCCTTCGACGCCTGCGCCGATCCGTCGAAATGGCCGGCCGGCTTCTTCAACATCGTCACCGGATCCTACGACTTCCCCACCGCCCATGTGGCGGTCGACGGCATCTACACCAACAAGGCGCCGGGCGGCGTCGCCTACCGCTGCTCGTTCCGGGTGACCGAGGCGGCCTATTGCATCGAGCGCGGCATGGACATTCTGGCGCAGAAACTCGGAATGGATCCGGCCGAACTGCGGCTGAAGAACTTCATCAAGCCGGAGCAGTTCCCCTACCACTCGGCGCTGGGTTGGGAATATGATTCTGGCGACTACCACACCGCGATGAAGAAGATGATGGAATCGGTCGATTATGCCGGCCTGCGCAAGGAGCAGGCGGCGCAGCGCGAAGCCTTCAAGCGCGGCGAGACCCGCGAGATCATGGGCCTCGGCGTGTCGTTCTTCACCGAGATCGTCGGCGCCGGGCCATCGAAAAATTGCGACATTCTGGGCATCGCGATGTTCGATTCCTGCGAGATCCGCATGCACCCGACCGGCGCCGGCATCGCCAGGGTCGGCTCCAAGAGCCAGGGCCAGGGTCACGAGACCACCTGGGCGCAGATCATCGCCACCGAGATCGGCATTCCCGCCGACGACATCATGGTCGAGGAGGGTAATACCGACACCGCGCCCTACGGGCTCGGCACCTATGGTTCGCGCTCGACTCCGGTGGCGGGCGCCGCCATCGCCATGGCCGCGCGCAAGATCAAGGCCAAGGCGCAGATGATCGCCGCCTACAAGCTCGAGGTGCATGAAGGCGACCTCGAATGGGACATCGACGGCTTCAGGGTCAAGGGTCTGCCGGAGAAGACGATGTCGATGAAGGACATCTGCTGGGCGGCCTATAATTCGGTGCCGCCGGGCATGGAGCCCGGGCTGGAGGCGGTGAGCTATTACGATCCGCCCAACATGACCTATCCTTTCGGCGCCTATATCTGCGTGATGAACATCGACGTCGACACCGGGGTGTACAGGATCAGGCGCTTCTACGCGCTCGACGATTGCGGCACCCGGATCAACCCGATGATCATCGAGGGCCAGGTTCATGGCGGACTGACAGAGGCTTTCGCGATCGCGATGGGCCAGGAGATCCGATACGACGACGAGGGCAATGTGGTCACCGGCTCGTTCATGGATTTCTTCATGCCGACCGCGGTCGAGACCCCGCACTGGGAGACCGACTTCACCGTCACCCCGTCGCCGCACCACCCGATCGGCGCCAAGGGCGTCGGCGAAAGCCCGAATGTCGGCGGCGTGCCGGCGTTCTCCAACGCCGTCAACGACGCGTTCTCGTTCCTCGGGTCCACGCACATCCAGATGCCGCACGACTACTGGCGCAACTGGCGGACGGCGAAGGAACTGGGAGTGTTCGCGGCGTAGTAACTCCCCTCCCTCCACGCGCCCTTGCGCGAGGCGGGGAGGGGTCGGGGGTGGCGCGGCGCACACCGAAGCTGCGGTTCTTGCTGATAGACCCCCCACCCCCGACCCCTCCCCACCGCTTCGCGGGGGGAGGGGAGAAGATGCTCCGGAATACCGACCGACGATTACTCG
>NZ_JAUYQU010000213.1 GCF_030697065.1 Bradyrhizobium sp. | reverse complement strand
CGCATCGGCGGCGCGGTCGATCCGGATCAGCGCGAGACCTTTCTGGCCCGATGTCGACCCCATGGTGCCGATCGATTTGTCGCCGGCGAGAATCGCGGTGCCCGGTTCCGGTGAAAAATCCTCGAGAACGACGCGCACCGTCCGCGTTCGCGCGGTGCCGCGATGCTGCATCCGCGACACCACCTCCTGGCCGACATAGCAGCCCTTGTCGAAATCGACGCCGTGCAGGCGATCCATATTGGTTTCGTGCGGAAACGCGTCGCCATACATGAAGTCGAGCCCGCCGCGGGGCACGCCTGTGGCGATGCGATGCGCCTCATAGGCCGAACTGTCGACCAGTTCGGCGCCGATCAGGTCCGTCACTTTTGGCGCAAGCTCGCCGGGAACCAGTATTCGCCAGCCGAGTGCCGGCTGCCGCGGATCGGCAAAGGCCAGATCGGGTCGCACCACGGGCTCGCCATCCCACGCCGCCAGCACGCCGAGGCTGTCCGACAGGTCCTCGACGGTGACCTTGGCGCGCAGTCTGTAGACACCGAGCTTGGCGGCGAGGCCCTGCGCCAGCGCGCGCGGGCAGTCGATCAGGAAGCCGCCGCCATGGCCGGCGGGCGCTTCGGTGATGAGGAAATCCGCGATGATCTTGCCCTGCGGCGTCAGCAACGCCCCGAACCGGCCGATCCCGGGGCGCAGCAGCGTCGCGTCCGTGGTGACGAGGCCGTTGAGAAAGTGGCGCGCATCCTCGCCGCTGACCTTGACCACGCCCCGGTCGGGAAGAAAAGCTGCTTTCATGCGAAAATCTCTGAGAACATCTCTGGGAAACCGCGGTGCCGGATATCACACCCGAAAGTAAGCCGCTAAGGTGCCAGGAACAAGGCCCGCGCGACCTCCAGATGCGGGCATCGAGGAACGATGACCCAGCATTTTGATTCAATTCTAAGATCCGGCACCGTGGTCAATCAGGACGGCGAGGGCGTGCGCGACATCGGCCTCGTCGGCGGCCGTATCGCCGAGATCGGCGCGCTCGGCCAGGCCTCGGCCGCCGAGGTGATCGACTGCAAGGGCCTGCACATCCTGCCCGGCGTGATGGACACCCAGGTGCATTTTCGCGAACCGGGCCTCACCCACAAGGAAGACCTCGAAAGCGGTTCGCGCAGCGCGGTCATGGGCGGCGTCACCGCGGTGTTCGAAATGCCGAACACCGATCCGCTGACCGTCACGGAAACGACCTTCACCGCGAAGGTGAAGGCGGGCCGCCACCGCATGCACTGCGATTTCGCCTTCTTCATCGGCGGCACCCGCGACAATGTGCAGGATTTGCCGGAGCTGGAACGCGCGCCGGGCTGCGCCGGCGTGAAGGTGTTCATCGGCTCCTCCACCGGCGCGCTGCTGGTCGAGGACGACGAAAGCCTGCGCCGGATTTTCCAGGTGATCAGGCGTCGCGCCGCGTTTCATGCCGAGGACGAATACCGCCTCAACGACCGCAAGGGCCTGCGCATCGAGGGCGATCCGCGCTCGCATCCGGTGTGGCGCGACGAGACCGCGGCGCTGCTGGCGACCCGGCGCCTGGTCAGGCTCGCGCACGAGACCGGCAAGCGCATTCACGTGCTGCATATCTCCACCAAGGAGGAGATCGAGTTTTTGCGCGACCACAAGGACGTCGCGTCCTGCGAAGCGACGCCGCATCACCTGACGCTGGCGGCGCCCGAATGCTACGAGCGGCTCGGCACCCGTGCCCAGATGAATCCGCCGGTGCGCTCGGCCGATCACCGCACCGGGATCTGGCGCGGCATCGAGCAGGGCATCATCGACGTGCTCGGCTCCGATCACGCCCCGCATACACTGGAGGAAAAGGCAAAAACCTATCCGGCCTCGCCGTCAGGCATGACCGGGGTGCAGACGCTGGTGCCGTTGATGCTGGATCACGTCAATGCCGGGCGGTTGTCGCTTGCGCGCTTCGTCGATCTCACCAGCGCCGGCCCGGCGCGGCTGTTCAACATCGCCTGCAAGGGCCGCATCGCCGCCGGTTACGATGCGGATTTTACCATTGTCGATCTCAAGCGCAGCGAGACCATCACCGACGAGTGGACGGCCTCGCGCGCCGGCTGGACGCCGTATCACGGCGTCCGCGTCACCGGCTGGCCGGTCGGCACTTTTGTCAGGGGCCGCCGCGTGATGTGGCAGGGCGAACTGGTCGGGCCGTCGGGCGGCGAGCCGGTGCGGTTTCTGGAGACGCTGCGGGGGTGAGGCTGTTCGTCATTCCGGGGCGATGCGAAGCATCGAACCCGGAATCTCGGGATTCCGGGTCTGGTGCTAACGCACCATCCCGGAATGACAGAGTTTCAGATACAGGGTCGCGCCGCTACTGCTTCGCCAGCGAGATCGAAAACTCGCCGTTGCGCACACGGGTCGGCAGGCCCTCGACAAATTTCGCGACGGCGTCCTCGCCATAGGTTCCGACCAGTTCGGCGAACGCCGCGAACAGGCTGGCCTGCGCCAGGCAGTCGCCGTCGACGCCGTCGTGCCGCGCTTCCGCCCAGGCCTCGTTGAGATAGCCGAGCGCCGCCTGCTTCTGTTCGTGATCGGGCAGCGGGTCGCGGGCGGCGGTAAAGGACACTGGATGGCTCATGATGCTCTGGCGGACTGCGCGCGATCCAGGGCGGAACGCGTCTGATGCGCGAGATGTAGCATGGGCCGGCGGGCCGCCAAGGCCGGTTCTTTAAGAAAGGTTAACGGCCGTTTGCATTTCGTGTTGCACCGGGAACATCGGCGGAATCGGCGCGCAGAATCCCGCCATTCCGAAAGCGGTGGCCTTCCGGCAGCGCTAGTTGGCGTAGCGGGCGGTCAGGTCCCGCGAGATCTTCGAGCCTTCCGCGATGGAGCGGCGAATCGCGATCGAGGCGGCCGGCGTGCAGGTCCTGTAGGTCTGCTGGAAGCCGTTATAGCCGCGGTTGAAGCCTGCGATCATGCGGGCGCGCCGTTCGCCGGAGGGGGTTTCGGCATCGACCAGCGCCTGCATTTCGTTGCGCCATTTGAGCCCTTCATTGGTGCCGCAAATGCCCCTGAGATAGTGCAGGGCGCCGAGGATTTCGGCCAGCCGCTGCAACTCGCCGTCGAACGGCGCGGCCGCGTCCTGGGCCCGCGCGGGGCCGGCAAGGCACGCCGAGATCAGGATGACAGCGGCCAGAAAATGCTTGGAAGAAAGCTTGGACATGAAGGGTTCCGGGACCGCCGTGATATGCCTTTTCAATACGCTGGAAGCAAGGCATCGCGGACCCGCAGGCCATGCCCGGCTAGGCCTCGAGCACGCGTCGGGCCGCCGCGATGATCTCCGGCAGCCCGTCGGTGACCTTGAAATCGCCGAGGTTTTCGGGGGCCAGCCACCTGAAATCGTCGTGCTCGTCGTTCAGCATGGGCTCACCGGCGCTCCAGCGCGCCGCGAACGACATGATCACGTAATGGCCGCCGCCTGAAATTCCCGGCACCACCTCGCGCCATCCGGCGAGGCCGGCGATCCGGATTTTCAGCGCGGTTTCCTCATCGACCTCGCGATGCAGCGCGGTGTGCAACGTCTCGCCGAATTCGACCCGGCCGCCGGGCAGCGAATAGGAGCCTCTGGCCGGCGACCTTGCCCGCCGCACCAGCAGGACCTTGCCGTCGCGAAAAATCGCCGCCGAGACGGCCAGTTGGGGATGCGACGGATGCACCGCGGACGCCACGGGGTCAGTGAGTCATGATGTAGTCGACGTCGGCCTCGCGGTCGCCATTGATGATGCCGCCGGCCAGCATCACCAGCGGCTTGACCCAGCCGGTGGCCTGTTCGGCCAGGATGGCGCGGGTCTTGTCCTGCGAGACCTTTCGCATCGCATCGCTGACCGCCGACAGGATCGAGGTCATGGCGCTGGTGATATTGTCGAATTCGGCGCGGATCTTCGGATCGGCGGAATCATAGGCCGAGATCGCGAGGTCGCGTGCCCTGAAGTTGGAGGCCGTGAAGTGTTCGGCATAGGACAGCGGATGCCATTCGAGGAAATCCGCCGCGCATTCCGGCATGTCCGGGACCATCTCGAGCAGCATGATGGCTTCATTGAAGTGATTGAGATAGTCGGTGGCGAGCCCGGTGCGGGGGTTGATGTTGGCGGCGCGCAGCATCGCCGCCCGCGCGGCATCGCCGCCGCCGGCCGTGCCGGGCGCCGAACGGTCGGGATTTGCGGATGTGGCAGCCGTCGTCTTCATCCGGCGCAGTGTTAACGTTTGGAGTTAAAAGGACCTGAACGGATACCTATTTAGGCCACAGAATGTGCGGACGCTTCGTCATAACCTCGCCCCCGGCGGCCTTGCGGCAGATCTTCGGCTACCTCGAGCAGCCCAATTTCCCGCCAAGACACAATATTTCGCCGACCCAGCCCATCCCCGTCGTGATCGTCGAAAACGGCACCCGGCATTTCCGGCTGATGCGCTGGGGACTGCTGCCGGCCTGGGTCAAGGACCCCGGGAAATTCGCCTTGCTGATCAATGCGCGCTCGGAGACCGTGGCGGAAAAGCCGGCCTTCAGGAATGCGATCCGGCGGCGCCGCTGCCTGATTCCGGCCGACGGCTATTATGAGTGGCAGGGCTCGGCCAGGCCCAAGCGGCCGTTCTTCATCCATCGCCGCGACGGCCAGCCGATCGGCATGGCGGGGCTGGCGGAAACCTGGATTGGTCCGAACGGCGAGGAGCTCGATACCGTGGCGATCGTCACGGCGGCGGCCGGCGCCGATCTCGGCGTGCTGCACCACCGCGTCCCCGTGACCATCCACGCGAGCGATTTCGAGCGCTGGCTCGATTGCAGCGATGACAGCGCCGAGGGCGTGATGGCGCTGCTGACCGCACCGGAAGAAGGCGAGTTCGCCTGGCACGAGGTTTCGACCAGGGTCAACCGCGCCGCCAATGACGACGCGCAACTGATCCTGCCGATCTCAGCCGAGCAGCGGGCGGCAGAGGCGCCGCAGCCGGCGAAGAAGGCCCCGCGAAAAGTTGCGGCGGTGGCGCCGGAGGATGAGGGGCAGGGCAGCTTGTTTTGAAATCGATTCCACTCTCAGCCCGTGCCCTCTTCTTCTCCCCTCCCCACCACGCGCAAGGGCGCGTGGAGGGAGGGGAGCACATCACCCATCAAACGCCGAGCAACGCCTTTACCTTCATCACCGCGCTGTCGGGCGTCGTCAGCACCGGGCGGCCGGATGCCGCCGCGACCGGTTCCGCCGCCGGCGCCATGCTGTATTGCGCCAGCGCGATCAGGTCGCAGTCGCGCAGATCGCGCGAGGCTTCCACGACCAGCCGATCGTGTTCGGCGCGATCGCCGCGGTCCAGTGCCGCCAGCGCGCCTTCCGCCAGTTTCGGCACCACCTCGATGGCAGCGGGAAATTCCGGCGGCATCGACACCAGCGTCGGCGCGAAGGTCGAGAGCAGGCCGATGCGGCGGCCCCGTGCGGCGGCCTGCTCGATCATCGCCTGGTTCGGCTTCAGCACCGGCATCGGCGCCTGCGCGCGCGCCACCGCCTCGATACAGGGACCGAAGGCCGAGCAGGTGAACAGGATGGCGTCGGCGCCGGTCGAGGCCGCGTAGCGCCCGAGCGACAGGAAGCGTTCGGTCATCGCCTCGGTGAGCCGGCCGTCGCGCGCCAGATCCGCCGACAGGCTGTCGTCGAGCAGGTTCATCAGACGCGCGTCCGGCCACAGCCGGGCGAACGAGGCCTCGATCGGCTGAATCGAATGCTTCAGGGCGTGGATCAGGGCGATGCGCATGTGAGGGCCGACTTTCCGTTACGGCGTCAGTTCGCGGCCGTCGAGCCATTTGGCGTAGATGATGCGTTGCTGTTCGCCATAGCCGATCGACTGGTAAAACGCCTGAACCCCGGCGTTGTCGGGCCGCACCATCAGCTGCAGTTTCTCGATGCCGGCCAGGCGCAGCCAGTCCTCGGCCGCATCCATGATGGCCCGGCCATGGCCCTTGCCGCGATGCTCCGGATCGGTGGCGACGTAATAGACCCAGCCGCGATGGCCGTCATGTCCGACCATCGCGGTGGCGACGATGGCGTCGCCGTCACGGCCGACCAGCACCGTTGCATTCGCTCCCTTGCGCGCCAGCGCGATATCGGCGGCGGGATCGTTCCATGGCCGGGTCAGGCCGCAGCGCTGCCAGAGCGATATGACACCGGCGGTATCGGCGTCCCCGATCGGCGCGATGGCGCGTGCGGCAACCGGCTGTGCGGGCGGGGCGTTCATAGCACCTTGCCGGGATTCATGATGCCGAGCGGATCGAGCATCGCCTTGATGCCGCGCATCAGTTCGATCGCGACCTTGTCCTTGACCTCGGGCAGTTCGTCGCGCTTCAGCACGCCGATGCCGTGCTCGGCGGAGATCGAGCCGCCCATTCGCAGCACGATCTCGAACACCACGGCGTTGACCTCGTGCCAGCGGCCCATGAAATCGGCGGTGTCGCCGCCGACGGGCTGGCTGATATTGTAATGGATGTTGCCGTCGCCGAGATGGCCGAACGGCACCGGGCGCGAACCCGGGATCAGTTTCACCACGGCGGCGTTGGCCGCTTCGATGAAATCGGGCACCGCTGCGACCGGCACGGAGATATCGTGCTTGATCGAGCCGCCTTCCGGCTTCTGCGCCGCCGACATCTCGTCGCGCAGCTTCCAGAATGCCGCCCGCTGGGTCAGGTTCGCCGCGATCACCGCGTCGTCGACGATGCCTTCCTCAAGCCCGCGTCCCAGGATCGCTTCCAGTGTGCCCTGGGCGTCGTCGCGCGGCGACGACAGTTCCATCAGCACATACCAGGGAGAGCGGTTCGCCAGCGGATGGCGGATGTCGATGCCGTGACGCACGCTGAAATCGACCGCGATGTCGGCCAGCAATTCGAAGCTGGTGAGGGTGCCGGCGGCCTCGTTCTGCGAGATCGACAGCAGCTTCAGCGCCGCATCCGGCGATTGCAGGCCGACAAAGGCGGTTTCCACCGCGCGCGGCTTCGGAAACATTTTCAGGGTCGCCGCGGTGACGATGCCGAGCGTGCCCTCGGCGCCGATGAACAGGTTGCGCAGATCGTAGCCGGTGTTGTCCTTCTTCAGCTTCGACAGGCCGTTGAGGATGCGGCCGTCGGCCAGCACGACTTCGAGCCCGAGCGCCATCTCGCGCGCCACGCCATAGGCCAGCGCGGCGGTGCCGCCGGCATTGGTGGAGAGGTTGCCGCCGATGGTGCAGCTTCCCTCGGCGCCGAGCGACAGCGGGAACAGCCGGCCGGCCTCGGAGGCGCGCTGCTGCGCGACCTGCAGCACGACGCCGGCCTCGCAGGTCATGGTGTTGGAGGCGGTGTCGATATCGCGGATCCTGTCCATCCGCCGCATCGAGACCACGACTTCGCCATGATGCGGGGTCTGGCCGCCGACCAGCCCGGTATTGCCGCCCTGCGGCACCAGCGCGATCCGGTGTTCGGTGGCCAGCTTGCAGATCGCGGAGACTTCCGCCGTCGAGCCCGGCCGCAGCACCAGCGGCGAGCGACCGCGAAACAGGTCGCGCTCCTCGGTGACGTAGGGCGCGATATCGGCGGCATCGGTCACCGCGTATCTGTCGCCGACGATGGCGCGGAAGCGCGCGATCAGGTCGGCGGAGAGCGGCGGCGCGGCTGCAGGCTGGGCGATATTCATTTATGTCACTGTGCTCTTGTCGCTTGTACGTCTTGCGTGGCTAGTCCCGCCCCACCGCGGCGCGGCGCAGCCGGTCGTTGATGGCCTCGCCGAGTCCGTGATGCGGGATCGGCATGACGGCGATGGCGCGCGCGCCGGTCAGGTCGAGCGTGCGAAGATAGCCGAAAAGATTGGCTGCGGCTTCATCGACATTGCTCCGAGCCGACAGATTCATCACCGCGGCCGCGCCGTCAACGCCCGGCAGCACCGCGGGGCCGAACGCCAGCAGCGCCTCGCCGGGCCCGATCGCTTCGGCATCGAGCCTGACCGGCGTGCGCGGCGCGTAATGCGAGGCCAGCATGCCCGGCGCCAGCGGTTGCCCGTGGCCGGCATCGGGGTCATCCGGCGGCGCCGCCAGCGCGCAGCCGAGCACGCGTTCGATGCTTTCGCGCGCCAGGCCGCCGGGGCGCAGCAGCATCGGCCGATCGAAGCAGCCGACGATGGTGGATTCGACGCCGACCGCGACCGGGCCGCCGTCGACGATCAGGTCGATCCGCCCGGCAAGGTCGCCCTGCACATGGGCCGCCGTGGTCGGCGAAACATGCCCCGACAGGTTGGCCGAGGGCGCCACCACCGGCCCGCCGAAGGCGCGCAGGATGGCCAGCGCCGCCGGGTGGGCGGGCACCCGGATCGCGACGGTGTCGAGCCCGGCGGTGGCGAGGTCGGCCACCGTGCAATCCCCGGACTTCGGCACCACCAGCGTCAGCGGCCCCGGCCAGAACGCTTCGGCGAGCGCGGTGGCCCGGGCATCGAACCGGCCGATCCGCAAGGCGCCGGCGAGGTCCCCGACATGGGCGATCAGCGGATTGAAGGCGGGGCGGCCCTTGGCCTGGTACAGCCGGGCGATCGCGGCGGCGTTGGTGGCGTCGGCGCCGAGGCCATAAACCGTCTCGGTCGGGAACGCGACCAGCCCGCCCTGGGCCAGGCAGCGGGCGGCTTCCGCCACGGCAGCCTCGCCGGCGGGCCAAATCCGCGTTTTCAGGTCTGAATTCACCGGGATAGCGACCCTCAATTCGGCTTCTTGCGGTATGCGAAACCCAAGGCTATAAGCCGCGTTCTTGTCGGAGTGTGGCTCAGCCCGGTAGAGCACTGCGTTCGGGACGCAGGGGTCGCAGGTTCAAATCCTGCCACTCCGACCAAGGATTTCAAGTACTTACCGCCCTTCGGTTTTTTACGTCCCGCGTTATGTCCCGCACATTCAGTGGTGCGAGGGTTATTATGTTTCTGGTTCGTTCGGTCGACGTTCGGCTTGATGCTTTCATCGCTTCCTTAATCCCGGGCGCTAGAGCTCCAAAAACGCGCTGATTTGCAGCAATTGCCGGTTCAGCTTGATCTGGCGAGGACTGGCCGATGATTTGCGGCTTCTTTCTTACGTCCCGCGATATCTCCGCGCAACACGCAGGGTTCGCGGGTTAAATTGGCGTCGACGTCCTTGGTACGACCAATGGGTCAAAAAAAATCGCGACTATCCGCCCTGCGCTAGGCACCTTCGATTTCTTGGGGTCCTTAGCGAGGAAGCCCAACTAGGGTGTTTGCATTTGCTGTTGGTGTGGGTGCCAAGTTAGTCATCTGCGTTCACGCCTTGCGCGCTCTATCGTGGGAGTTCGCTCATTGACTGCATCCATGATCATAGACAGGTTTGGTGGGTGTAGCGCGGGTTTCCGTAAGGATCTGCTATGGGGTCGATGATCCAGCTTTCGGTCGGTAATCTGCAAGTTGATTGGGGGAAAAATCGCGGGTTCACGGACCATAGCGCCTTCTTCCAGACGTCAGATGTGACGCTTGTTCCGTACTACTATGTGGTCGAGGGCAGCGACTACATCGATGAAGTGGGTGAAACCCAGTGGAAGATCACCGTCGAATACAAAGAAGGACTCTCGAAGCCGCTTTGCGAGGTCAAGGATCGCATTGCGCTCCTTGGGCATACGATCGAACACTGCCGCCAGGAATTTATGTATTTGGCGAACCTAAATAACTTTGACAGCGAACGATTTGAGTTCGAATCGCTGAAAGTAGCTCTTGCGACCGTCGATGTCAGTTCAATAGCGCTGCCGATTTCAGAAGGCGATGAAGATTTTGGGGAGTTTTTCAGGGAACAGGTATTTCCGAAACTCGGAATGAAGTTGCCCGACGGCGACACTCGGCACGTTCTATTCAGTGCGGCTGAGGGCATGGAGAATCTGAGCAGTCACTCGGTTCTTCGCCTGCTGGCCGAAAATCCCACTGCCGCGACGTTGCCTGTCATTTGGGCTTACAAGGATCTCGAGGACGGAGGATGGGCGTCGCGCGACGAATTTGTCCATCGCTTGGAGCCATCAGAACGATTTCTAATTGTCACCGAAGGCAGTTCAGATGCAGCAATTTTAAAGCACGCCCTCAAAATCCTGAAGCCTCATATCGCTGATTTTTTTGACTTCATCGATATGGAGGAAGGCTATCCGTTCTCAGGCACGGGCAACCTGTACAAATTCATTCAAGGCCTGATCAGCATCTCAATCCAAAACAACGTCATTGTGCTTTTCGATAACGACGCGGAGGGGATTTTCAGTTTCAATCGATGCAGTCAGCTAAATGTACCCGCCAACATGAGGGTCCTTAAGTTGCCCGATCTTGCTGAGTTCCGTTTCTTTCCAACTGTGGGACCCGGTGGTCAACACAGGCTTGATATTAACGGACAGGCAGCCGCGCTCGAATGTTATCTTCAGCTGGATGACAATGCGTGCATTAGGTGGAGCAGCTTCAACTCGAATCTCAGCACTTATCAAGGCGCCTTAATCAACAAGGACCGCTATAAGGATTGCTTTCTAGGCCAGCGATCTCGTGTCGCGGACTACGACTATAAGAAGATCGAGGCTGTGCTCGACATGATCTTTGACGCTTGCGTTTCTCTGAAAGAGTTTTCGCGGACCGAAGAACTTGGGCGGATGCCTTAGCGAGCTTCCTTGCTGCCGAGATCACAAAATCTCAAGATCTGCACTGACATTAGTGAACTCGCCAAGCGACTAGAACTCGCAAGCCTGACCGCATATGGAACCAACCAACGGCCACATTCCTGTCCCCACTCCCCAGACTAGCATCCGGCTACGAGCAGAGCACACTGATCTTCCCCCGGAAAAGTAGACAGG
>NZ_JAUYQU010000193.1 GCF_030697065.1 Bradyrhizobium sp. | reverse complement strand
GAGATCGCGCAGGCCCAGGGCCAGGTTGAGCGCCGTGGTCGATTTGCCGACTCCGCCCTTGCCGGAGGCCACCGCGATCACCGCGGCAATACCCGGGATTTCCGACTGCTTCGACATCGGCGAGGCCGGGCTTTGCGGCGGGCGATGCGCCGAGACCGGCTGGACGCCATGCGAATGGCGATGCGGGGCCGGCGGCGCTGCGGCCGCGGAACCGGGTTTGCGCTCGGCGGTCAGCGCGATCATGGCGGCGGTGACGCCGGGAATGGCGCGCACCGCGGCCTCGGTCGCCGCCCGGACGCTTTCCCAGGCACGGGCCTGCGCGGCATCGACATTGATCGAGAAGAACACCTTGCCGTCGTTCACGGTGACCGCCGACAGCACATTGGCCTGGGTCAAGGCGACGCCGTCGGGCGACTTCACCTTGCCCAGTACATCGAGAACCTGTTGCTGCGTGACACTCACGGCGCATCTCCGGGTTGGATCAGGATGCGACCCTTAGAGCGGTCCGGCGCAAAAGGCTACCTCGCTCCGACATCTTCCCGGGTCTCGGCGGGAGCGGCTGCGACGCCCTCTTCCTTGGCGGCTTCATAATTCAGTTCGATCATGACACCGTTGGGGTCATCGACGAAGATCTGCCAGAGCTCGCCGCCCGGAACCTGGCGGGCTTCGTACTTGAACTTCCTGGATTCCAGCCGCTGCTGCATGTCGGCAAAGCCCCGGCTGATAAAGGCGACATGATGAACCACGCCGGAATCGGGCTTTTGCGGCTCCTCGGTCCGGGAAATATCGACCAGATGCACCACCGCCTTGCCCTCGCTGTACATCCAGGCTCCGGGGAAGGCGAAGTCCGGCCGGGCGCCTTTTTCGAGGCCGAGAATATCCTCGTAGAACCGGACGGTGTCGTCGAGTTTCCGGGTCCGGATGTTGAAATGATCAAGCACGCCCACGCTCATGCCCATGCGATACACTCCCCTTTTTTGTGGCCCTGGTCGGATGGCCCTTGTTCGGAACGCCATTCCTAGCACAAATCCCGTCCCGCGCGCCAAATGGAGGCGGTTGCCCTCCATGCTGCAGGGTTTATTGTGCGCCTTTCTCGTCCCCAGGGGGTCTGTTCCTGGACGAACCGGCCTCCCCTCGCCCCCCAGAACACCGTCCGGCTCATCCAATGCCGGCAAAACCCCAAGGTTGCTCACATGGCTAAAGTCGCTTTTCTCGGTCTCGGCGTCATGGGTTTCCCCATGGCAGGACATCTGGTGGCCAAGGGCGGCCATGACGTGACGGTCTTCAACCGGACACCGGCCAAGGCCAAGGCATGGGCCGAGAAATTCGGCGGCAAGACGGCGGCGACCCCCAAGGCCGCCGCCGAGGGCCAGGATTTCGTGATGTGCTGCGTCGGCAACGACAATGACCTGCGCGCCGTCGCGGCGGGAGCAGATGGTGCCTTTGCCGGCATGAAGAAAGGGGCGACCTTCGTCGACCACACCACGGCCTCCGCCGAAGTCGCGCGCGAGCTCGACGCCGCTGCCACCAAGGCGGGTTTCAAGTTCATCGATGCCCCGGTCTCCGGCGGCCAGGCCGGTGCGGAAAACGGCGTGCTGACGGTGATGTGCGGTGGTGCCGCCGACGCCTATGCCGGCGCCGAGCCCGTGATCGCGGCCTATGCGCGGATGTGCAAGCTGCTCGGGCCCGCAGGCTCGGGGCAATTGACCAAAATGGTCAACCAGATCTGCATCGCCGGGCTGGTCGAAGGCCTTTCGGAAGGCATTCACTTTGCCAAGAAGGCCGGGCTCGATGTCGCGGCCGTGATCGAGACCATCTCGAAAGGCGCCGCGCAATCCTGGCAGATGGAGAACCGCTACAAGACCATGAACGACGGCAAGTTCGATTTCGGTTTTGCGGTGGAGTGGATGCGCAAGGACCTCATGATCTGTCTGGCGGAATCGCGACGCAACGGCGCCAGCCTTCCCGTCACCGCGCTGGTCAACGAGTTCTATGCGGAGGTCGAGAAGATGGGCGGCAAGCGCTGGGACACGTCGAGCCTGCTGGCAAGGTTGCAGCGCTGAGGGCCGATATTGTTTCAATATGCTGTTCGCGAAACGGTCCGTTTCAACAGACGTCGACATGGCCGGTTAAAGCCCCGGCCATTGGTAGGGCGAGTCGTTGCCTGGGCGGGCTCGCGCGGGCTCGCCAACAGGTTAATTTAACTTCCGGTTAACTTGATTCTTTACCGCTTTAAGTCAGCTCTTAAGGATTTAGCGGCACAGATAGACAATGCAAAAACCCGCGCGTCAGCGGGCAGGATTTGTGTTGTTTGATGAGTAAACCCGCAGAAAAGCCCGAAGTCGTGCAGCTTCCGGCCGAAGCCCCTGCCGTCGCGCCGGTCAGCAGCCGTCGCGTTGCCGCGCAGCGGGTGCGCGAGGCCCGTGACAGGTTAACGTCGACCAGCGGAACCCGCCCTGCTTTCGATCGCGAACTGCTTCGGCAGTATGCCCAGACCCGGATCTCGGCGTCCTATGTCGTGATGCTGCTGGTGGTCGTGACCGGGCTGTTGTTCGGTTTCTGGCTGGATCCGATCTCGGCCGCGGCGTGGACCTGCGGCATGTTCTGCATTCAGGCCGTCATCCTGCGCAATTGCCACAGGTTCCTCGGCGAACAAACCTCGCTGACCGCGACCCGCAAGTGGCGGACTCGGTTCGTCCTGCTCGATCTGCTGTACGGCCTGTGCTGGACCGCGATCCTGCTGCATCCCACGACACCCGGCGTAATCTCGAACACGCTGATGATGTTCCTGATGCTGCTGGTTATCGCGGTATCCAGCATGCTCGCGGCCAGCCTGCCGATCGCGGCGCTGGTGGCGACCGCGCCCGTGACGGCGGCGATCGCCGTGAATTTCGTGGTGGGCGGCACCTTCGACAATTACGTGCTGGCGTTGCTGGCCCTCGCTGCCCAGGGATATTTCGCGCTGCTCGCCCATCGCCTGCATTCGACGACTCTGGCGACGCTGGAGGCACGCGCCGAAAAGGATGCGCTGATCGGCGAGCTCGAACAGGCCAAGGCCATTTCCGACGAGGCGCGGCATCGCGCCGAATCCGCCAACGTCGCGAAGTCGCGGTTCCTCGCGCAAATGAGCCACGAGCTGCGAACGCCGCTGAACGCGATCCTCGGATTCTCCGAAGTGATGAAGAGCGAGATTTTCGGCGCGCACGCCGTCCCAGTCTACAAGGAGTATTCCGCCGACATCCACAATTCCGGCGTCCACCTGTTGAACCTGATCAACGAAATTCTCGATCTGTCGCGGATCGAGGCCGGACGTTACGAACTCAACGAAGAGGCGGTGTCGCTGGTGCATGTAGTGGCCGACTGCCATCACCTGTTGAAGCTGCGCGCCTCCAGCCGCGGCATCACCATTCACGAGGTGTTCGAGCAGGGCATGCCGCGGATCTGGGGCGACGAGCGCGCCACCCGCCAGATCGTTCTCAATCTGCTGTCGAATTCGATCAAGTTCACGCCGCAGGGCGGCGATATCTGGCTGAAGGTCGGATGGACCGCATCCGGCGGGCAATATCTCAGCGTCAAGGACACCGGCTCCGGCATCGCCGAGGATGAAATCCCGATCGTGCTGGCGTCGTTCGGCCAGGGCTCCAATTCGATCAAGTCGGCCGAACAGGGCGCCGGCCTCGGCCTGCCGATCGCCAAGAGCCTGATCGACATGCACGGCGGCACCTTCACGCTGAAATCCAAGCTTCGCATCGGCACCGAAGTCATCGTCACTTTCCCGCCGGAGCGCGTGATGTCGGCGCTGGCGCCGATGGCCGAGGAGGCGCCGCCGCTGCAACCCGAAACCACCGTGACCGCCGAGGACAAGCGGCGGATCCGCAACAAGCCCATCATGAGCGCCGGCACCGGGCTGTGACCGGAATGCTTGCGCAAACCGCGAAAACCGCATCAATGTTGCTGAATGAGCATAGAAACGCCGTGCATCGCAGTCTGCATGATCGATCCCGGTACCAACCTGTGTCTGGGCTGCGGACGGACCCTGCCGGAAATCGCGCGCTGGCACCGGATGGACTCCGCGGAGCGGCTGGCCGTGATGGCACAGCTTTCAGAACGAATGGCCGACGCCGGCCTCGTTCAGCTCCGCACGACGGCGGTCGGCCCCACACCGGACTGACGCCCGGCACCACTTTCGCCTCAGGCTGCATCGCCGCTTCCGCGGGCGGCGCGCTGTGAGCCGCTTTATCCTCGTTCTCATCGCGCTGGCGGTGACCGCCACGGCCGTGATCGCCTATCGCGATCCGGAGCAGGTGGCCCGCGCCACCGACAGCTTGTCGGACATGCTGCGCGGCCGGACCGTATCCGCGGCGCACGCCGTCCAGATTCCGCGCCGTCAGGGTGGCGAATTCGTCCTGAGCGCCAAGATCAACGGCGTCAGCGCGCCGATGGTGATCGACACCGGCGCAACCTCGGTGGTGCTGACCTGGGAGACCGCGAAGGCGATCGGACTGCCGCTCGAAATGCTCGAATACAATGTCGACGTCGAAACCGCCAGCGGCCGCACCAAGGCGGCGCGGCTGACGCTGGACCGCCTCGCCGTCGGCAAGCTGGTCGAGCGCTCGGTGCCGGCGCTGGTGGTGCCGCGCGGGCAGATGAAGACCAACCTGCTCGGCATGAGCTTCCTGGACCGGTTGGAAAGCTGGGGCGTTCAGGCCGACAGGCTGAAGCTGCACGGCTATCCCGATGTCTCAGGCCGCAATCGACGCGACCGTACGGCCGTCAACTAGCGCAACCGCATCGCGCAGTACATCGACGCCGGCGCCCGGCCTGACGCCGTTCTCGGCGAGGTGGCGGCGGAACGCCCGCGCGCCGGGCACGCCGTGAAACGCACCGACGCAATGCCGCGTCATTGAATGCAGCCGCGTGCCCCGCGCGAGCTGATCTTCGATATAGGGCACCATCGCCTCGAATACGTCCTTCATCGTATTGTATGGCGCGGGCTCACCGAACAATTCGGGATCGGCCGCCAGCAACCGCCACGGGTCGTGATAGGCCGCGCGCCCCAGCATCACGCCGTCGACATGCGCCAAATGCGCCTCGGCGGCGGCGAGATCGCCGATGCCACCATTGATGATGACGGGCAGATCCGGCATCGCCGCTTTCAGCCGATACACCCTGTCGTAATCGAGCGGCGGGATGTCGCGGTTTTCCTTCGGCGACAATCCGTTGAGCCAGGCCTTGCGGGCATGCACGATCAGCGCATCGGCCCCGGCGGCGGCGACGCCGCGCGCCAGCGCATCGAGTGCGATTTCCGGATCCTGATCGTCGATGCCGAGCCGGCATTTGACGGTGACGGGAATGCCGACCGCGCGCTTCATGGCCTCGACACCGGCCGCGACCAGCGCCGGCTCCGCCATCAGGCAGGCGCCGAAGCGGCCATCCTTCACCCGGTCCGACGGACAACCGACATTGAGGTTGATCTCGTCATAGCCGAAATCCTCACCGATTTTAGCAGCGGTGGCGAGATCGCGCGGGTCCGAACCGCCGAGTTGCAGCGCCACCGGATGCTCGCTGGCATCGAATCCAAGCAGCCGGTTGCGATCGCCATGGATGATGGCGCCCGTGGTCAGCATCTCCGTGTAAAGCCGGGCACGCCGCGTCATCAGCCGGTGAAACACGCGGCAGTGGCGGTCGGTCCAGTCCATCATCGGGGCGACGGAGAAGCGGTGGTCCGGGTGATTCATCTCATCATCTTATATTGCCTTGAACCAACTCTATAAGGGATTGGCCTGACTGGTAAATTTGGCGCGAGCAAGTCAATGAATGGTGTTTCGGATCACATCCGATTGAAGACTAACACACCTCTCTGCATTCCATCCATTGCACACGAAAGCGCGGCTGCAAACCCATCTCACCTTCACGGGTTGCGCGGGAGAATTGCAACCAGACCGACCAACGAGGCGCCGGTCATCGCAGGGTCCAACGGAATATCTCCCTTGTCCGACGGCTTTCGAAGATCGCCGGTGACCCGGATTGAACTCCCGAATTTAAATTTAATCGACCGTCGCTTTCGCCGCGCTGCGGCGCGGCGAACGCTCGCGCGGCAAGCATCCTTCGGACATGAGCGCACCTCTTGCTTGACAAACCGGCGTTCTTAAGAGGGAATGCCGGTTCGGCTAGGGGACGTCAGGCTCACGGCGCAAGAAAACGCAACGAAGAAGACGACGTAAAAACCCAACGAAGAAAACAGCACGCTACACAAAAGTGTCGGCATCCCAGATCGGAACGACTCGGCAGGACGATCAACGTCCGCCGGGTCCGTGAGGTGGGGGAGTCGCACGCGACCAGCCTCCGCCGTGGTTTCAACCGGGGAGGGAATGATGCGAACGATCTCGAAATTTGCTGGGTTAGCAATCGCTTCGGTGATGGCGCTGGGTATGCAGAGCGCGTCTGCCCAGGATAAAAAAGTGCGTATCCAGATGCAGTCGAACTTCGCGTCGACGCTGGCGCTGCTCGGACCGAACGCCAAGTTTACAGTCGACCAGATCAACAAAGTCTCCGGCGGCTCGATCGACATGAAGTTCTTCGAGCCCGGCGCGCTGGTGCCGCCGGGGCAGGCGTTCGACGCGGTTTCGTCAGGCGCGCTCGACGCGGCCTGGGCGACGCCGGGCTTCTGGACCGGCAAGGACATCGCCTTCGCGGTTTACGCGACGGTGCCGTTCGGCCCGGGCATGGGGGAATATCTCGCCTGGATGAAGGAGGGCGGCGGCGAGAAAATGCTGCAGGAGCTCTACGCCAAGTACAATATCCACGCCGTGGTTTGCCACTTGATCCCGCCCGAGGCTTCGGGCTGGTTCCGCAAGGAGATCGCCACGCTGGCCGACCTGAAGGGGCTCAAGATGCGCTTCTTCGGGCTTGGCGCCAACGTGATGCAGAATCTCGGCGTGTCGACGCAGCTATTGCAGGCCGGCGAGATATTCCAGGCGTTGCAGCTCGGCACCATCGACGCCACCGAATTCTCGATGCCGGTGATGGATCTGAGCCTCGGCTTCCACCAGGTAGCGAAGTTCTACTACTTCCCGGGCTGGCACCAGCAGGCGACGTTCGGCGACCTCATCATCAACAAGGCGAAGTGGGATTCGCTGTCGGCGACCCAGAAGGCGCAGGTCGAGGCGGCCTGCGACCAGGCCGTGTTGAAGGGCATCAGCGTCGGCGAGTCGGTGCAACCGAAGGCGCTGAAGGAAATCGAGGCCAAGGGTGTCAAGCTGATGACATGGTCCCCGGAATTCCTGGCCGCTTTCGAGAAGGAATGGAAGGCGGTCGCCGCCGAACAGGCCACCAAGAGCCCCGAGTTCAAGAAGGCCTGGGACTCGCTCAGCAAGTTCCGTGAAGAATACTCGATCTGGCGCGAGCGCGGTTACCTGAAATAGCGGCATCTCACGGAGCGCGGTCGCCGACCGCGACCGCGCGCCTGTGAGTACTCTATCAGGCCTGGGGCGTTCGACCGCAGCGGCAACCACGGTTGCGGCGGGTGGCGTCGCGCTCCCGGGCACACTCGGGGCACAGAGGTATTTCAATGGAAGTCATGCTTGCGGTCGCTGAATTCATCGACCGGGTTCTGCAGCGGATCGCCAGTGTCTTCGGCTGGCTGTTCCTAGCGCTGGTTGCCGTGATTTGCTGGGACGTGATCACCCGCAAGATGGGCTTCCAACTTCCGGGATTCGGCTCGACGCCGCTCCAGGAGCTGGAATGGCATCTGCACGGCATGCTGTTCCTGTTCTGGCTCGGTTACGCCTATGTGCGAAACGTGCATGTGCGCATCGACGTGTTCATCAGCCACCTGTCCTGGCGCCGTCAGGCATGGCTCGAAATCTTCGGCATCGGCGTCTTCGCCATCCCCTATGCGGCGCTGGCGACCTACTATTCGTGGTCGTTCGTCGTGGTGTCCTATCTGCAGAACGAGAGCTCCGACGCGCCGAACGGGCTCGGCAACCGCTGGATCATCAAGGGCTGCCTGTTCCTGGGCATGGTCCTGCTCGACGCCGCCATCCTGTCTGTATTGCTGCGCAAGATCGTCGGCCTTTTCGGACCGCCGCATCTGGCCATCGCCGCCGGCGCGCCGGCCATGACTCCGTCGAGCCGCTAAGGGGACGATCATGGAATGGATTGCCGATCACCTCGCGGTGCTGATGTTTCTCGTGCTCACGGTCATCATGTTCGTGGGCTATCCGGTCGCCTTCGTGCTCGGCGGCGTCGCGCTGGCGTTCGGCGCCCTCGGCATCGTTTTCGACGTGTTCCGTCCCGCCCAGTTCGGCAGCCTGATGCCACGCATCTTCGGCCAGGCGGTACAGAACCCGGTTCTGATCGCGGTGCCGATGTTCGTCTTCATGGGAACGATCCTGGAGAAATCCGGCGTCGCCGACGAACTCCTGAAGGCGCTGCAGGTGCTGACGCGCCGCATTCCCGGAGGGCTGGCGATGTCGGTGACCATCATGGGCACCATCATGGCGGCGACCACCGGGATCGTCGGCGCTTCGGTGATCATGCTGACGCTGATTGCGCTGCCGACCATGCTGGCCGCCGGTTACTCCAAGGAGCTATCGGTCGGCACTATCGCGTCGGCCGGGACGTTGGGGATCCTGATCCCGCCCAGCATCATGCTGGTCATCATGGGCGACCTGCTGACGATCTCGGTCGGCACGCTGTTCACCGCCGCGATCGTCCCGGGCCTTGCGCTCTCCATGGTGTACCTCGTCTACCAGGGGGCCCTCGCCTTCGCCAAACCGCATCTGGCGCCGCCGCTCCATGCCGACATCGGCCCGAAGTCGAGCGGCGAGATGTGGCGGATGGTGCTGCGCAGCTTCCTGCCGCCGGCCGCGCTGATCTTCGTCGTGCTCGGCTCCATCTTCGGCGGCTTCGCGACGCCGACCGAGGCCGGCGGCACCGGTTCGGCCGGCGCGCTGGTGCTGGCGGCCTGGAACAAGCGACTCAACATGAAGATGCTCAGGGAGGTCATCGAGAGCTCGGCGCTGACCAACGCGCTGGTGTTCTTCATTATCTTCGGCGCGACCTTGTTCTCCTTCGTGTTCCGAGCCCTGGGCGGCGACGACCTGGTGGTAGAAATCCTCACGGCGCTCGGTATCAACTCCGGCTGGGAAATCATGATCTTCGTGATGGTGCTGGTGTTCATCATGGGGTTCTTCTTCGACTGGCTCGAAATCTGCCTGATCGTGCTGCCGATCTTCGCGCCGATCCTGTCGAAGCTCAGCTTCGAGCCGCATCTGGCGACCAACAAGGACTTCATGCTGTGGTTCACCGTTCTGATAGCGGTCAACCTGCAGACCGCGTTCCTGACGCCACCGTTCGGCTTCGCCCTGTTCTATATGAAGGGAACTGTGCCGAAGTCGGTGAACATGGGGCACATCTATCGCGGAATTATTCCGTTCGTGGTGTTGCAACTGCTGGCGGTGGTGTTGTGCCTGATCTTTCCGGAGTTGGTGCTCTGGCTGCCTCGCCGCTTCGGATTCCTCGACTGAGGGAGTGATGGCCGGGGCCGGTGATTGCCGTACGACGGAGCTATGTTGGAGCGGTCGATCGGCGAGCTCGTTGCTTCGGTTTGGGCCGGCGCGGATCCGGCCAGAACGAGGTCTGGCGCGCGCCAGGCCGCCGCCGATCCCGGCCGGCACGCCGGCGGCGCGCCAGCAGGCGGCGGCGAACAATTTCACACTCGGTGACTTTCCTTTTCCGCAACCATCCCCGGGCGTCGTTTCGACCATGGCCGCCTGCGCCAACAGGGGATTGACTGGCCTGCGCCGGTGATGGCTCAACACGGGCAGCCAATCACAAGAATCCGGGGAGAGATGCATGTCGGAGAAGGTCGCGGTCATCGGGATGGGGCAGATGGGGTCGGGGATGGCGGGGCGCCTCAAGGAGTCCGGTCTCGACGTCGTCGGTTATGATGTCAGCGCCGATCAGCGCGCCCGCCTGGCCCGGGATGGCTTTCAGATGGCGTCCAGCATCGCCGAAGCGCTCAAGGGGCGGACTTTGGTGCTGACCAGCCTGCCCGATCCGAAGGCCGTGACGGCAGCCTGGCTCGGCGCCGACGGAATCGTCGCCCACGCCGCCAGGGGCACGCTGTGCATCGAGCTCAGCACCATCGACCCGCAGACGATGCGAGAAGTCGCCGATTCTGCTGCCGCACGCGGGTTGTGTGTGGTGGATTGCCCTGTCAGCGGCAGTCCCAACGAGGCGCGATCCGGCAAGCTGATCCTGATCGCCGGCGGCGAGATGGCCGACGTCACCCGCGCCGAACCGGTGCTCAAGCTGCTCGGCACCGACTGGAAATACACCGGCGGCGTCGGAACGGCCAAGGTCGTCAAGATCGTCAACAACATGATGTCGATGGGCAACGTGCTGGTGGCGGCCGAAGCCTTCGCCCTCGGCGTCGCCGCCGGCGTCGAGCCGGACAAGCTTTACGACGTCCTGTCGGTGAGCGGCGGCCGCTCGCATCACTTCACCAAGCGTTTTCCGAACGCGATCAAGGGCGATTTCTCGCCGGGATTCAAGATGGAGCTGGGCGAGAAGGATTTGGCGCTCGCGGTCGAACTGGGACGCACCACCCGCATGCCGACGCCCTCGGCTTCGGCAACGCGCGAACTCTATGCGTTGGCGCTGGCCGAAGGATATCGCGGCCAGGATATCGTCTCGCTGCTGGCGATGTACCAGAACTGGGCCAAGCCAGCGCAATCCGGTGGGTAACAACATGAAAGCCGTCGTGGTCGAGGGGTACGATTCCATCGACAACATCCACCTGAAGGATGTTGCCATGCCGGACCTGCCGGCCGGTCACGTCCGCGTCAGGATACAGGCTGCGAGTGTCGGATTCGTCGATGGCCTGAAGGTGCAGGGGCTGTATCAAACCAGGGACCCGCTTCCCTTTACGCCAGGCACGGAATTCGCGGGAATCGTCGATGCGGCGGCGGCCGACGTCACGGGATTTGCGCCGGGTACGCCGGTCATGGGCATGGCGAGATCGGGAGGCCTGGCGGAGTACATCGCCGTGCCGGCGGCGGCACTCGTGCCGATGCCGGATGGCATCGCGCCCGAGGTCGCGGCCTCGTTCCGCGCCAACTACCTCACCTCGCTGTATGCGCTGAGCGAGCGCGCCGCCTTGCGCTCCGGCGAATATCTCTTGGTGCTGGGCGCCGCCGGCGGCGTCGGGATCGCCGCGGTTCAACTCGGCAAGCTGCTCGGCGCCCGCGTGATCGCCGCGGCCTCGACCGAGGAAAAACGGAATTTTGCCATTCGCTTCGGCGCCGACGCCACGGTGGATTACACCCAGGCCGATTGGCGCGACAGGCTCAAGACTCTCACGGACGGCCACGGCGCCGACGTGATCTTCGATCCCGTCGGCGGTGAGGTCTCGCTGCAGGCATTCCGTTCGATCGCCTGGAACGGACGGCATCTGGTGGTCGGATTCGCCGCCGGCAGTATCCCTGCGCTGCCGTTCAATCTGCCGCTGCTGAAAGGCGGCTCGCTGCTCGGCGTCGACCTCGCCCAGATCCCCCGCCGCGAGCCGGAGGCGTACCGGCGCGTGATGGCACAGTTGTTTACCTGGCTCACCGAAAAGAAACTCGAGCCTGTCGTCGGCAAGGTATTCGCATTCGAGGATTTTCGCGAGGCGTTCAAAACCATGCAGAACCGTGCGGCGCTGGGAAAAATGGTCGTCAGGATCGGTTAGCGTCGAGGACGAAGGGCTCCGCAAGGCGTCTGCAACAACAAGACTGTCGTCGCCCGGCTTGACCGGGCGATCAGTACGCCGCGGATTCTCGGTTGAACATGACCTTCTCTGGAATACTGGGTCCCCGCCTTCGCGGGGACGACAACGGTATTGCAAATGGCCCGCGTGCGGGATGAACGGGGCTGGCAGCGCGCCCGCCACATCAAGACTGTCGTCGCCCGGCTTGACCGGGCGATCCAGTACGCCGCGGATTCTCGATTGAATGACCTTCTCTGGAATACTGGGTCCCCGCCTTCGCGGGGACGACAATGGTAGATGTACGAACAGCGTGGCCGCTCTCGAATTCGGTCTTAAACACCAGATGTGCGTCCGCCTTCTCGCGGCACGATCTGCCCGAGGTTTGCATATCGTTCTCCCTCCAATGAGGGAGCAGGGAATGCCGGATGCGCGCTGCACCCGCGGTCTCGTGTGCAAAGTGTACGAGTAGTAGCGCACACGAGCATACAGGGCAGCGGAGAACATCCGACATTCCCTGCGCAATGGCTTTACGGCTTATCTCGCGCTCACCCCGGAGTATCGGGCTCTTCT
>NZ_JAUYQU010000027.1 GCF_030697065.1 Bradyrhizobium sp. | reverse complement strand
CTATGTCGAGGGCGGCTATCCCGGCGCCAATCCGTCCGACACGGAATTTTTCGCAACCAAGCCGAAATTCAGCCACTCGAAATTCACTGCGTTCGGCATGACGCGCCGTCCCGGCCGCTCGGCCTCGAACGATCCGGGATTGGCTGCTCTGATCGAGGCCAAGGCAGACGCGATCTGTTTCGTGGCGAAGTCGTCCGAATATCAGGTGCGGGTGGCGCTCGAGACGACCAACGAGGAGAATCTCGCTTCGATTCGCGACAGCGTGAAGGCGGCGAAGTCGGCGGGCCGTGAGGTGATGCTTGATTGCGAGCATTTCTTCGACGGCTACAAGGAGAACGCCGAATTCGCGCTGGCCTGCGCCAAGGCGGCTTACGATTCCGGCGCGCGCTGGGTGGTGTTGTGCGACACCAATGGCGGCACCATGCCGCACGAGGTCGCGAGCATCGTCGCTGCGGTGACAAAGCAGATTCCCGGCGATCACCTCGGCATTCACGCCCATAACGACACCGAGCAGGCGGTGGCCATTTCGCTGGCCGCGGTGCGTGCGGGGGTGCGGCAAATCCAGGGCACGCTGAACGGGCTCGGCGAACGCTGCGGCAACGCCAATCTGTGTTCGCTGATCCCGACGCTGCGGCTGAAGTCCGAATTCGCCGATGCCTTCGAGATCGGCGTGTCCGCCGACAGGATGGCGACCTTGATGAAGGTGTCGCGAACGCTGGACGACATGCTCAACCGCGCGCCGAACCGCCACGCGCCCTATGTCGGCGAAAGCGCGTTCGTGACCAAGACCGGCATTCATGCCTCGGCGGTGCTGAAGGATCCGCACACCTATGAGCACGTGTTGCCTGAAACGGTCGGCAATCACCGCAAGGTGCTGGTGTCCGACCAGGCCGGTCGCTCCAACGTCATCGCCGAACTCGATCGCGCCGGCATCCCATATGAAAAGAGCGATCCGAAACTGGCACGGCTGGTCGAGGAGTTGAAGGAACGCGAGGCTGCGGGCTATGCCTATGAGTCCGCCAACGCGTCGTTCGACCTGCTGGCGCGGCGCACGCTCGGCAAGGTGGCTGAGTATTTCCGGGTCGAGCAGTTCGACGTCAATGTCGAGCAGCGCTACAACGCCAACGGCCAGCGCATCACCGTCGCGCTGGCGGTGGTGAAGGTCGATGTCGCCGGCGAGCGGCTGATCTCGGCTGCCGAGGGCAACGGCCCGGTCAATGCGCTCGACGTGGCGCTGCGCAAGGATCTCGGCAAATACCAGAAATACATCGAAGGCCTGAAGCTGATCGACTACCGCGTGCGTATCCTCAATGGCGGCACCGAGGCGGTGACGCGGGTGCTGATCGAGAGCGAGGACGAGGAGGGCGAGCGCTGGACCACGATCGGCGTGTCGCCCAACATCATCGACGCCTCGTTCCAGGCGCTGATGGATTCGGTGGTCTACAAGCTGGTGAAATCAGCCGCGCCGGTGTGAGGGGATTTCGCGTCATTCCGGGATGGTCCGAAGGACCAGACCCGGAATCTCGGGATTCCCCGATGCGCAATTGCGCATCTGTGGTTCGCGCTATCGCGTGCCCGGAATGACGTTGAGGAAGCGGGGGACTTTCCATGATCGATCACGTCTCCGTCGGCGTCAGCGATCTCGACCGATCAGCGCGCTTCTATGAGGCGGCCCTTGCGCCGCTCGGCCTTTCGCGGCTGGTGACGCGGCCAGCGACGGTCGGTTTCGGCAAGACCTATCCCGAATTCTGGATCAATTTGCGCGCCGGCATGGAGCGGGTCGCGCCCGAAAACGGCGTCCATATCTGCTTCCGCGCCAGGGCCATCGCCGATGTCGACGCGTTTCATGCGGCGGCGTTGCAGGCGGGCGGCCGTTCCGACGGCGCGCCGGGCCTGCGCCCGCATGATCGCGTGAAATACTATGCGGCGTTCATCACCGATCCCGACGGCAACCGCATCGAGGCGGTGACGTTTCCCGGCGATGCGGGATAAGTTTTAGAGCTTGCTCGCCAGTTCAGGCGTCAGGTCCCCGGCGCCCTCGGGCGTACGCGCCGCTGCGGCCTGCAGGCGCGGCAGGATGTCCTCGACGCGTTCGGCCTTGAGAATATCGACCTGCAAATTGGGCCGGATGAACTCGGTTTCCCGCATATGCGCGAGCAGCGCCAGCAGGGGCTCCCAGAAGCCGTCGATGTTGGCGAGCAGGATCGGCTTGCTGTGTTGACCGAGCTGTTGCCAGGTCAGTTGCTCTACCAGTTCCTCCAGCGTCCCGATGCCGCCGGGCAGTGCCACGAAGGCATCGGAGTGCTCGAACATCAGCCGCTTGCGTTCGTGCATGTCAGGCGTGACGATCAATTCCTGCACGCGCCTGAGCGCGTTTTCGCGGGCGGTCAGGAACTCGGGAATGATCCCGGTCACCGCGCCGCCGTGATCGAGCACGGACTTGGCCACGGCGCCCATCAGCCCCACCGAGCCGCCGCCATAGACGAGACGGATACCGTCTTCGGCGAGGGTCTTTCCGAATGCGATGGCGGCTTCGACGAAGCGGGGGTTGGTGCCGGGGCCGGAGCCGCAATACACACAAACGGTTTTGATCGTGGTCATATCGGGCATGTGGCACTGCGAAGTAGGGGCGTCAACCCTGGCGGATTCACAAAGGCAGTTGAATCGTCGGCAAAATGGGGGAAATCGCGAGAGATTCGCCGCCCTTTGAGGGTGCACGCGGCGGGCAAACCCTCTATATGACGCAGCATGCCGAGGAACCGAAAAATAGCCGCGACCGCTGGTCGGCGCTGCGACTTGCCCAAGGTCTTTTGTTGATGGCCCACGGTGATTCGCATCGCGGCGCCGGAGACGCGCCGTCTTCCCGAGTGACTTCTGGTGGAACCTCCGGAGACAAGTCGATTGAACAGGCTTCCCTGATGGGGACGCTGGCGCATCTGTGGCCGTATATCTGGCCCGGCGATCGCGCCGACCTGAAGACGCGCGTGGTCTGGTCGATGGTGCTGCTGCTGGCAGCGAAGCTGGCGACGCTCACGGTGCCGTTCACCTTCAAATGGGCGATCGATGCGCTGACCGGCGCCGACAGTGCGCCGGTGCAGGCGTCGAACTGGATGCTCTGGCTGATCGCCTCGCCGCTGATCATGACCGCGAGCTATGGCGGCCTGCGCGTGCTGATGGCGGTGCTGACCCAGTGGCGCGACGGAATTTTCGCCCGGGTAGCGATGCATGCGGTGCGCAAGCTCGCTTATCTCACCTTCGTCCACATGCACGAACTGTCGCTGCGCTTTCACCTCGAGCGCAAGACCGGCGGGCTGACCCGGGTGCTGGAGCGCGGCCGCTCCGGCATCGAGGTCATCGTGCGGATGGTGATCCTGCAACTGGTGCCGACCGTGGTCGAAGTCGTCCTGCTGATGGCCGTGCTGCTGTGGGTGTTCGACTGGCGCTATGTGCTGGTCACCCTGATCACCGTCGTGATCTTCATGTACTACACCTATGTCGCGACCGAATGGCGGATCGAGATCCGCCGCAGGATGAACGAGTCCGACACCGAGGCCAACACCAAGGCGATCGACTCGCTGCTGAACTACGAGACGGTGAAGTATTTCAGCGCCGAGGAGCGCGAGGCCGCGCGCTACGACCGCTCGATGGAGGGCTACGAGCGCAACAGCGTGAAGACCTACACTTCGCTGGCCGTGCTCAATACCGGGCAGGCGATCATCTTCACCGCCGGCCTCACCGCGACCATGCTGATGTGCGCGATCGGGGTGCGCAACGGCACCAACACGGTCGGCGATTTCGTCATGATCAACGCCATGATGATCCAGCTGTATCAGCCGCTGAATTTCATGGGCATGGTCTACCGCGAGATCAAGCAGGCAGTGATCGACATCGAGAAGATGTTCAGCGTGCTGTCGCGCAACCCCGAGATCAAGGATGTTCCGGGCGCCCAGCCGCTGATCGTGAGCTCGGGCAATGTGCGTTTCGACGACGTGAAGTTTTCCTACGATCCCGACCGCCAGATACTGAAGGGTCTCAGTTTCGAGGTGCCGGCCGGCAAGACCGTGGCGATCGTCGGTCCCTCCGGCGCGGGCAAATCGACCATCTCGCGGCTCTTGTTCCGGCTTTACGACGTGTCCGGCGGCAGGATCCTGATCGACGGCCAGGACATCAAAAACGTCACGCAGTCGTCGCTGCGGGCCTCGATCGGCATGGTGCCGCAGGATACCGTGCTGTTCAACGACACGATCAGGTACAACATCCGTTACGGCCGCTGGGACGCGTCGGACGCCGAGGTGGAAGAGGCGGCGCAGCTGGCGCAGATCGACGGTTTCATCCGGATGTCGCCGAAGGGGTATGAAACCCAGGTCGGCGAGCGCGGACTGAAACTGTCCGGCGGCGAGAAACAGCGCGTCGCGATCGCGCGTACGGTGCTGAAGGCGCCGCCGATCCTGGTGCTCGACGAGGCGACCTCGGCGCTCGACAGCCATACCGAGCAGGAAATCCAGGATGCGCTGGAGCGGGTGTCGCGCAACCGCACCTCGCTCGTCATCGCGCACCGGCTTTCCACCATCGTGGGCGCCGACGAAATCATCGTGCTGGATCAGGGCCGCATCGCTGAACGCGGCACCCATTCCCAGCTTCTGGCATCGGGCGGACTTTATGCCAGCATGTGGAACAGGCAGCGCGAAGCCCAGGAGGCGCGGGAACGCCTGGCGCTTATTGCCGACGAGAACGCAGCGCCCAACCGGGCACCGCCAGCGGTTGACGATCCCGTGGTGACGGACAGGCCGGAAGCGCTGCCTCTGGCTTAGCCCGAAGTCGCGTTCCGCTGACGAGAGAACGATAGTTCGCCGGATCGGCGGTATCCCGTAGTTTTCAGCGGATCAAAACCTTTATTGGCCGGTTAGCCACAGGCAATCCACGCGGTCTTGAAAGCCCTTTCGAATGGACGAACCTGTTACTGGAGGCTCTCGAGCCGGCCCGGACCTTGACGGCTTTGTCCAGGTTCGAGGCGCGCGCGAGCACAATCTCAAGAATGTCGACCTGAGGATTCCGCGCAACGCGCTGGTCGTCTTCACCGGCGTCTCGGGGTCGGGCAAATCATCGCTGGCCTTCGGCACCCTCTATGCCGAGGCGCAACGCAGGTATCTCGAATCGGTTTCTCCTTATGCGCGGCGACTGTTTCATCAAATGGCGGTGCCGGAGGTCGATGAAATCGAGGGGCTGCCGCCTGCGGTGGCCCTGCAGCAACAACGTGGTTCGCCAACGACGAGATCGTCGGTCGGCAGCGTGACGACGCTCTCCAATCTGCTGCGGATGCTCTACTCGCGTGCCGGTGATTACCCGCGCGGCCAACCGCTGCTGTATGCCGAGTCGTTTTCGACCAATACCCCCGAGGGCGCCTGCCCTCGATGTCATGGGCTCGGCCGGGTCTATGAAGCCACCGAGAAGTCGATGGTGCCCGATGATAGTCTGACGATCCGGGAACGCGCCGTCGCCGCATGGCCGACCGCGTGGCACGGACAAAACCTGCGCGATATCCTGACCACGCTCGGATACGACGTGGACCGACCCTGGCGCACGCTTCCGAAGAAAGACCGCGACTGGATCCTGTTCACCGACGAGCAGCCGACGGTGCCGGTATATGCCGGCTACGATGCGGCCGAGGTCAAGCGCGCGCTCAGGCGGAAGGAAGAGCCGAGCTATCAGGGTACCTTTACCGGCGCCAGGCGCTATGTGCTGCAGACTTTCGCCAATACCCAAAGCCCGCTGATGAAGAAGCGGGTGGCGCGATATCTGTTGAGTGCCGAATGTCCGCTCTGTCGCGGCAAGCGGCTGACCCGTGCGGCGCTGTCGGTCAAATTCGCCGGGCTGGACATCGCCGAGATGTCGCGTCTGCCGCTGAAACGGTTGGCGCAGCTGTTCGAAGTCTTTTCCGCCCAAGGGACGGCTGGCCGAAAGGAGGATGCACAGCATCCGGAAAAGGCGGTTGTCGTCGGGCGGATCGCGCAGGATCTGAACTCGCGGCTTTCGGTGCTGCTCGATCTCGGGCTCGGCTATCTCAGCCTCGAACGCAGTACGCCGACGCTGTCGCCCGGGGAGTTGCAGCGGCTCCGTCTGGCCACCCAGGTTCGCTCCAACCTGTTTGGCGTCGTCTACGTGCTCGACGAGCCCTCCGCGGGTCTTCACCCATCCGACACCGAAGCACTGGTTCGAGCGCTGGGTCGCCTGAAAAAATCGGGCAATTCGCTGTTTGTCGTCGAGCATGAACTGGACGTCATCCGACAGGCAGACTGGATCGTCGATGTCGGGCCGGGCGCGGGCGAACTCGGCGGTCACGTGCTCTACAGCGGACCGCCGGAGGGGTTGAAGCGGGTCGAGCGCTCGCTGACGCGGCGTCACCTTTTTAGGGAGGTTGGACCGGCCCAATCGCCCCCGCGGGCGCCGACCGGTTGGCTGCGTCTGCGCGGCGTGATGCGCAACAATCTCGTTGGCGTGGATGCCGATTTCCCGCTGGGCGTCCTCACCAGCGTGACCGGCATTTCCGGTTCGGGCAAGTCGAGCCTGGTCAGCCAGTTCCTGGTCGAAGCGGTAGCTGAAAAGCTTGGCCATGACATGCCACCGGAGGATGACGAAGAGGAACAACTCGAACGGTCGGCCGTCGCAACGCTCGGCGGCAGCATCACCGGCGGCATGGAGGGGGTGAAACGGCTCGTCGTGGTCGATCAAAAGCCGATCGGCCGCACACCGCGCTCCAACCTGGCCACCTACACCGGCCTGTTCGATCATGTCAGAAAGCTGTTCGCGGCTACCAAGGCGGCGCGTGCGCGCCGCTACGACGCGGGACGTTTTTCGTTCAATGTCGCCAAGGGCCGATGTCAGACCTGCCAGGGCGAAGGGTTCGTCACCGTCGAACTGCTGTTCCTTCCCAGCGTTTACGCGCCGTGTCCGGCCTGTCACGGCGCCCGGTTCAATGCCAGGACGCTCGAAATCAGGATTCGCGAGAAGTCGGTTGCCGATGTGCTGGGTATGACGGTCGACGCGGCGTTCGAATTCTTTGCGGACGATGCGACGCTTCGCAGGTCGTTCGAGGTCATTCGCGAGGTCGGTCTCGGCTATATCCGGCTGGGACAGCCGGCGACCGAGCTTTCGGGAGGCGAGGCGCAGAGGGTAAAGCTGGCGACCGAACTGCAACGCGCGCAGCGGGGTGGCACCCTGTATGTGCTCGATGAACCCACGACCGGGCTGCATCCGTCCGATGTCGAAAGGCTCAACATACAGCTCCGCAAACTGGTGGAAACCGGCAATACCGTGATCGTGGTCGAGCATGACATGAGCGTCGTGGCGGCCAGCGACTGGGTCATCGATATCGGACCTGGCGCGGGCGACGAAGGCGGCCGGATCGTCGCCGCCGCCACTCCTGCGGATCTGGCATCGGCGCCGGGCAGCCGGACGGCCAGGTATCTGGCAGGTTTTCTCGCCTGAACCGCGCCGGCATCCTGCCGTCGTCCGCATCAAGATCAGGGGTTTCGCGACCTGCGGTTCTGGAATAATGAGGGGCGGACAACGCCGCCTTTTCCCACCAAGGGGGAGGGGGATAACGAACCAGTGAACCCCTGAAAATGTCTATCGTAAACTCGATCCGCGCTCAAATTCCGCCGATTCATCCCGAGGGCTACCCCTTTATCGGCGGCTTTGCGCTGGTCAGCCTGTTCCTGTTCTGGATCTGGACCCCGCTGGGCTGGATCGGCACCCTTTTGACGGTGTGGTGCGCGCTGTTCTTCCGCGATCCGGTGCGGGTGACGCCGGTGCGCGAGGGCATCGTGGTGTCGCCGGCGGACGGGCGCGTCTCGCTGATTTCGACGGTGTTGCCGCCGGCCGAGCTCGGCCTCGGCGACAAGCCGCTGCTGCGCATCTCGGTGTTCATGAGCGTGTTCAACTGCCACGTGAACCGCAGCCCGGTGACCGGGCGGATCGACCGGATCGCGTACCGGCCGGGCGCTTTCATCAACGCCGAGCTCGACAAGGCGAGCGAAGACAATGAGCGCAATTCGCTGGTCATCTCGACGCCGGACGGCCGCATCGGCGTGGTCCAGATCGCCGGCCTGGTGGCGCGTCGAATCGTCTCGTTTGTGCGCGAAGGGCAGTCGCTGGGCGCAGGCGAGCGGTTCGGCTTGATCCGTTTCGGCTCGCGGCTCGATGTCTTCCTGCCGGAGGGCAGCAAGGCGCTGGTGTCCGTGGGGCAGACGGCGGTGGCCGGGGAGACCGTGCTGGCCGATCTCAGGCTGGGCGACGGCGGCCGCACCTGGCGCACCGATTAACTATTTCAGGCGATGACCGGCCTGGCCGGCCGCCACGGCGCCGCCACAATGGCGCAGCCGCCTGGCAGTTGCTATATCTTGTCGATGCAGACCCCCATCGATCCCAAATCCCCGGAAATGCGCCGGCGCCGGTTTCGCCCGATCCCGGTGCGGATGCTGGTGCCCAACGTCATCACGCTGCTCGCGATCTGCGCAGGGCTGACCGCGATCCGCCTGTCCACCGAGGGGCGGATGGAACTCGCCGTCGCGGCGATCGTGTTCGCCGCGGTGCTCGATGGTGTCGATGGCCGTGTCGCCCGCATGATCAAGGGCCAGTCGAAATTCGGCGCCGAGCTCGACAGTCTTGCCGATTTCGTCAATTTCGGCGTCGCACCCGGTCTGATCCTGTATTCCTGGACGCTGCACGATCTGAACAATGTCGGCTGGATCGCCGCGATGGTGTTTGCGATCTCGGGCGGCCTGCGGCTGGCGCGCTTCAACGCCACCATGGACGATCCGAACAAGCCGGCCTTCGCGGCGAATTTCTTCACCGGCGTTCCGGCACCCGCCGGCGCGATCCTGGTGCTGTTGCCGATCTATCTTTCTTTCCTCGGTGTGCCGGTGCCGCCGGTCGAACTGACTACGGCCTATACGCTGCTGATCGCGTTCCTGATGGTATCGCGGTTGCCGGTATTTTCCGGCAAGACCGTGCGCTTGCGGGTGCAGCCCGAAATGGTGCTGCCGGTGTTCGTCGCGGTGATCTTGTTCGTGGCGCTGCTGATCGGATATCCCTGGCACATTCTGTCGGTGGGGTCCGTGCTCTACCTCCTGAGCCTGCCCTGGGGCTGGAAGGCCTATCGCGGCCATCAGCGTGCTGCCGATGCGCTGGCCGCGGCGCCGCCGGCCGATGCCGCCCCGCCGGATACCGCCGCGCCGCCGTTCGTTCCGCCGGTCGCCGAGCCGGCGAAGGACGACCGTCCGACGCGGCTGAACTGATCCGCCGATCCGCCGGCGACTTTTCCTTCGGATATCTGCCATGAGCTGCCGCCGAGTTGGGTTCGGTCCCAATCTCGGCTATAGGCAGATCAACGGGCGGCTTCAAAACGGCGGCCCTTCAAAATCTGGAGAGAAACGCCCGTGACGAAATCCGCATCCGCGCCGCTGCCCGCATCCGTGCTCGAAGCATTGGCGCGCTACGACACCCCGACGATCTGCAATGCGATGGAAATCGTCGCCCCAGAACGCCGCCTGATCGGCTACACCACCAAGCCCCTGGTCTGTCCGTTCCCGGATCTGCCGCCGATGGTCGGTTATGCGCGCACGGTGACCATCCGTTCGGTCGTGAAGTCGGGCCTGCCGGCCGATGAGGCGTCGAAACGGCGCATCGACTATTACGAATATGTCGGTACCGGCCATGGCCCGCGCATCACCGTGATCCAGGACATCGACGGCCCCGACGTCGGCTACGGCGCGTTTTGGGGCGAGGTGCAGAGCAACGTGCACAAGGCGCTCGGTTGTCTCGGCGTCATCACCGACGGCTCGATCCGCGACATCCCGCAATGGGCGCCCGGCTTCCAGGCGCTGGCAGGCTCGATCGGTCCGTCGCACGCCTGGGTTCACGCCGAAAGCTTCGGCGGCGAAGTCCGCGTCGCCGGCATGACAGTACGCTCCGACGATCTCATTCACGCCGACAGCCACGGCGCGATCGTGATCCCGCATGATATCGCAGCCAAGGTGCCGGATGCCTGCGAACTCTGCGCCCGCCGCGAGACGCCGATCCTCGAGATCGCGCGCAGCAAGGATTTCTCGCTGGAAAAGCTGAAAGAGGCCTTGAAGCGTTCCGCTGAAATTCACTGACGGAGAAAGCGAGCACTTCGACACCGGTCCGTATCACGGGTTCGAGTTGCATTGTCGATTCCGGCTACTTGGGTGTTCCGGTCCGAGATTCGCTTGAACTCGTGTTGCCCGGTACCGTCCGCAATTCAGCGGACGAATGTCTTCGGTCGCGTGTCACCAGACGGAAGAACAGCGGAACGAAAATGATCGCCAGAACCGTGGCCGCGATCATGCCGCCGATCACGCCGGTGCCGATGGAATGTCGGCTGGCAGAACCTGCTCCGCTGGAAATCGCCAGCGGCAGCACGCCGAGTATGAACGCCAGCGAAGTCATGATGATCGGGCGAAATCGCAGGCGCGCCGCTTCGATTGCGGAATCGTAGACCGACAGACCCTCACGGTGCCGCTGCGCGGCGAACTCCACAATCAGGATCGCGTTCTTTGCCGCAAGCCCGATCAGGGTGATGAGACCGATCTGGAAGTAGATGTCGTTTTCGATGCCCCGCAGCCAGATCGCAACGATGGCCCCGAACAGTGCGAACGGCACGGCAGTCAGCACGGCCAGCGGCAGGGACCATCTTTCGTACTGCGCCGCCAGGATGAGAAAGACCATCAGCAACCCGAACAGGAATCCCTGATAGCCGGTGCCCGCCGTCGAAATCTCCTGGTAGGCCGAGCCGGTCCAGCCGATCGAATAATCCGTCCCGAGATTGGCCGTCACGATCTCCTGCATCGCCGCAAGCGATTGGCCTGACGAGTATCCCGGCGCTGGGTTGCCGAGCAGCTTGGCGGAGGGAAAGATGTTGAAGCGGTCGACGGTATCGGGGCCGATCGTTCGGTCTACGGACACCAGGGCATCCAGCGGGATCATGGCTCCGGATTCGGAACGCACATAGATGAAGCGGAGATCGCCCGGCGAACTGCGAAACTCCGCTTCGGACGACAGGCTGACCCGGTAGGTACGTCCGTACAGTGTGAAGTCATTGACGTAGAGGCTCCCGAAGCCGCTCTGCATGGTCTCGAAGATGCTGTTGATGGGAACGCCGAGGGTCTTGGCCTTGTCGCGATCGACGTTGATCCTGTATTGCGGAATCGAAGTCGAGAATTGCGAACTGACTCCGGTCAGTTCGGGACGCTTGGCCGCCTCGGCGACGATCTTGTTGGCCGCTTCCGACAACGCTTCCAGAGACGCCCCGGAACGGTTCTGGAGATAAAGCTCAAAGCCGCCGGTGGTGCTGATACCCTGGATCGGCGGCGGGTTTAATCCAAACACCACGCCGTCGCGGAACTTGGTGTTCAGGCTGCCGAGAGCCGGTGCGATCTGCCGGGCGTCCGATTTTGCATTGGTTCGTTCCGCCCAATCCTTCAGGGTAATGAAGGATACGCCGGCGTTGGTCTTCTGCGCGCTCGACAGGACATCGAACCCCGTGAGCGACACCACGCCCCGGACCTCCGGCATGTTCTTGATCTCGTTGGCGGTGATGTCCTGGATCGCCTTGGTCCGGCTGAGGGCGGCTGCCGGCGGCAGCGAGGTGACCATCAGCACATAGCCCTGATCCTCCTGTGGCACGAGGCTGCCCGGCACCTTGGAGAACAGCAGCCCCGTTGCGGCCAACATCACGGCGACGACCGCCAGCGACAGGAATGTGCGTTTCAGGAAGAAGGTCACGACGGACCCGTAGCGGTCAGTAAGCCAGTCGAAACCGCGATTGAAGATCCTGAACGGTCTTGCGGGCTCTTCATGCTGCTCTTTTAGCAGCAGCGCGGCCAGGGCAGGAGTCAGCGTGAGCGCCACGATGCCGGAGATCACGACGGAAACCGCAATGGTCACGGCAAACTGTCGATACAATTCCCCCGCAAGCCCGCCGAGAAATGAGACCGGAATGAATACCGCGCAGAGCGTGAGAACGATGGCGACCACCGGGCCGCTGACCTGCTCCATGGCCTTGATGGCGGCATCGCGAGGACTTTTTTTCTCGGTCCGCATGATCCGCTCGACGTTTTCGAGCACCACGATCGCGTCGTCCACGACGATCCCGATCGCCAGCACGAGTCCGAACAACGTCAGCAGGTTGACCGAGAATCCGAGCAGGTACATTCCGCCGAAAGTGCCGATCAGCGAGACCGGAATGGCGAGGACGGGAATCAGAGTCGCGCGCCAGCTTTGGAGAAAGACGAAGACCACGGCGATGACGAGAATGATGGCCTCAATGAAGGTCTTGATCACTTCCTCGATCGACACCTCGACGAACCGCGTCGTGTCGAACGGAATCCGATACTCCACGCCCTCAGGGAAGCGGGCCTGAAGGCGATCCATCGTCTCCTTGACGCTCTTGGCGACTTCGAGGGCGTTGGCGCCTGGTTGCAGGTACACACCGATCGGGACGGTCGGCGCTCCATTGTAGGTCGCCGAGAAGCTGTAATTGAGCGCGCCCAGTTCGACGCGCGCGATGTCCTTGACACGGAGGGCGCCGCCAAACGCGTCCGAGCGGATGATGATATCCTCGAACTCCCGAGGGTCGGCGAAGCGTCCCTGGGTGGTAACCGAATAGGTGAAAGTGGTTGCATCCTTTTGTGGCTCTTCGCCGAAACGGCCCGCGGCGAATTGCGCGTTTTGTTCGCGAATCGCCGCGGCGACGTCACCGGGTGTAAGGCTGAACTGGGCCAGTTTGTCCGGACGAAGCCATATCCGCATCGAATAGTCGGAGGCACCAAACAACGAAGCGTCGCCGACTCCCGGCGTGCGCCGCAGCTCGTCGATGATATTGATGAGTGCGTAGTTGCCGATGAATACGGTGTCGTAGCGGTTGCTGGGCGAAGACATCGTCAGAACCTGGAGGATGGCGGCCGAGCGCTTCTGCACGACCACGCCCTGGCGCTGCACCTCGGAGGGCAGCAGCGGCGTGGCCCGCTGCACCCGGTTGGTCACGTTGATCGTGTTCTGGTCGGGATCGGTGCCAATGGCGAATGTCACGGAAATCGTGAGCGTTCCGGAGCCGGTAGAGGTCGAGCGCATGTACAGCATGTTTTCAACGCCGTTGATCTGCTGCTCGAGCGGAGCAGCCACCGTCTCCGCGATGGTTTGCGCCGACGCGCCGGGATAGCTGGCGGTGACCCTGACTTCCGGCGGTACGATCGCTGGATACTGCGCAACCGGCAGGGCCCGCAGGGCCATGAGGCCAGCCAGAACGATGATGATCGAGATGACGGCGGCGAAGACCGGACGGTCGATGAAGAATTTCGAAAACATCACTTGGCCCGACCTGGATTGCCGGGCGCGGCTTGTGCGGCACCGGATCCCGGTTCACCGGATTTGGACTTTGCTGCATTCGACGGATTGGCTACCGGTTCGAACGGCACCGGCTTGATTGGTGCGCCCGGCTTCACCCGCTGCAAACCATCCACAACGATGGTTTCGCCGTCTTTCAGTTCGTCCTGGACAGCCCAGCCGCCGGCGACTTCCCGGTAGAGCTTGATCGGACGCACCATCACGCCGTCGTTCGCGGAATTGACGACATAGACGAATGCGCCCTGAGGTCCTTGCGAGACCGCCTGCTGTGGCACGATGACGACGTCCTGCAGCGATACGCCCGTAAGCAGCACACGAACGAACTGGTTCGGCAGCAGCGCGCCGTCGGCGTTCGGGAAGATCGATCGGATCTGCAGGGTGCCGGTTCGCGGATCGACGGTGGATGCGGAAACGTCGAGCTTGCCCTTGACAGGAAACGGCGAACGATCCCCGAACTGCAAGGCGACCTCGATATCATCAAGGGTCAGCGGCTTCTCGCGTGCCCGGTTGATGCCGCGAAGCTCGACGAACTCCGATTCGCTGGTCGAAAAGTTCACATAGGCGGGGTCGAGCTGCGTGATCGTGGTGAGGACGGTTTGCTGGGCCTGGACGAGTGAGCCTTCGGGCGGGGAGGCCAGGCTGGTCGCCCCGCTGACCGGCGCGGTCACGGTGGTGAACTCGATATTCAACTTTGCCGTCTGGATTTCCGCCTGCGCGCCTTGAACCGCGGCGCGCGCGAGATCGCGGGCGGCGCGTGCGTCCTCCAGCTGTTTTTCGGTCGCCACCTGCTTCTGCGAGAGTTCCTCGATCCTGCGGTAGTTTTCCTCGGTCTGGGTCAGCGTGGCCTGGGTCTGCGCGAGTTGCGCGGCGGCACGGTCCAGGGCTGCTTGATACGAGCGCGGGTCGATGCGGAACAGGACGTCGCCCTGTTTGACTTTCGCCCCTTCCACGAATTCGCGCTTCAGGATGATACCGCTGACCTGGGCGCGGATTTCGACGTTGCGAAAGCCCGCGACGCGGCCGGCATAGGTCAGGGGCAGCGGTACGTCCACCCGCTGGACCTTAATGACGCCGACTTCGGCAGGGGGAGTGGCCGGCCTTGCTGCCTGCTCCGGCCTGGCGGCAAGGAAGTAGTATCCGGCAGCGACACAGCCCAGAACGACGACCGCAACAATCGCAACGTGAGACGTCCTCATTGAGATTCCTTCGCTGGCAAGGCGGTCGTCGTTCAAGTCGGGAGCGTCGCCGGTCTGCTGGAACGACCGACGTTCAGGGTGGTCTGGTGCGTGTGAAAAGGCAGCTTGCTGAATTGGTGGAGGCTGCAGCTCACTGGCAGGATCGCAACAACAACGCCTCCATGAACCCGGGTTAAAATCCTAAGCGTTGGCGCACCCCCGCGGTTCCCTCGGTCAGGACACTTTCCGCTTCGCAGGTCTCAAACCTTCACCCGCCGCTCACCGAAAATCCCCGTGAACGGCTGGCCGGACACCCCGCGCGGCGGGCCGGGTCGACATTTGAACCTTGGCGCATCAGCCGGCGCGCCATTGGTTAGCAAGACCTTTACAAATGCCGCATCGCGCGGCGGCTGTTGAGGTCTTTTACGGCCTCGCGGGCGCTTAACCTTTACGCGTCTTTAATGGCAGCGACGTAGGGTTCCTGAGCGCGGCCCGGGATGGGCGGCGTCGCCGCCCAGAATGGCCGGTCGAGTGCGTGTGCGTCGGAGTTTATGATGGATATCGCTACCCTTCTTGGCCTGATTTCCGGCGCGATCGTTCTGTCGACGCTCATCCTGATGGGCGGCGACTTCCGGATGTTCTACGACATCCACGCCGTCATCATCATCTTCGGCGGCTCGTTCGCCGCGACGCTGATCCGGTTCCCGATGTCGGCGATGATCCATGGCTTGCCGCTCGGCGCCAAACTCGCCTTCCAGCTGAGCAGCCTTTCGGCGCGCGACCTGGTCGACGAACTGGCCCGCATCGCCGAGGTCGCGCGCAAGCAGGGTCCGGTTGGCCTGGAAAAGGTCGAAACCTCAGAGCCGTTCCTCGCCAAGGGAATTCGCTACGTCGCCGACGGCTACGATCTGGAATTCATCCGCGACAATCTCGAGCGCGACCGCGACAATTTCCTGCTGCACCTGAACGAAGGGTCGAAGATCTATCGCGCCATCGGCGACTGCGCACCGGCCTTCGGCATGATCGGCACGCTGCTCGGCATGGTGCAGATGTTCTCGAACATGTCGGATCCCTCGAAGCTCGGCCCCTTCATGGCGGTGGCCTTGCTGGCGACGCTGTACGGCGCGCTGGTGGCGAACCTGATCTGCCTGCCGATCGCCGACAAGCTGCATGGCAGGCTGATCGACGAGGAAACCAACCGCACGCTGATCATCGACGGCATTCTGATGATCCGCGATTCCAAGAGCCCGACGCTGGTGCGTGAAATGCTGCTGGCCTATCTGCCCGAAAAACACCGTCACGAAGAGGGCGAACTGGTTCCCGCTTGATCAACGGCGACATACAGGCGCGGACATAGAACATGGCCAAGAAGAAGCGCGAAGAGGCACATGGCGGGCACGGCTGGTTCGTGACCTTCGCCGATCTGATGGCATTGCTGCTGGCATTCTTCGTGATGCTGGTCGCGTTCTCGACCCAGGACTCGGTGAAGCTGAAGGTGGTCGCCGGCTCGATGCGCGACGCGTTCGGGGTGCAGACCGAGGCGCGCTATTCCGGGATCATCGAATCCGATGGCCTGCCGACCAGGGCAAAGCTGAAGAACGCCGCGCATATTCCGCCCGAGGAAGCCTCCAACACGCCGACACCGGATGAAAAGGAAAACAGCCTGGCGCAGGGCGCCCGGCTGAAAATCGATCGTGAATTCGCGCTGGCCTCGGCGTCGCTACGGCAGGCGCTGCAGGACATGCCGGAACTGACCGAAATCTCCAAGCACATCATGTTCGAGGAAACCAATGCGGGCCTCAACCTGGAAATCGTCGATCAGGACGGCCGGTCGATGTTTGCCGACGGCTCCAAGGCGCCGTATGACCGCACCCGCCGGCTGATCCAGAAGCTTGCCGGCCCGCTTAAGGCGACCCCGCTTCGCATCTCCATCGTCGGTCACACCGCGGCGGGTTTCGTGCCGTCGCGAAACGAGTATGGCGCGTTCGATCTGTCTGCCGACCGCGCCAACGCGGTGCGCCAGATCCTGGAATGGGAGGGGGTGCCGACATCCCACATCTTCGCCGTCTCGGGAAAGGCCGACAGCCAGCCGCTGTTTCCCGACGATCCGACCCTGTCGGCCAACCGCCGTGTGACCATCACGCTGATGCGTGAGGATCCGCCGCTGCCGCCCGGACTGAAGCCGTAGCCGAAAACGCTACCATGATACCTTATTCGGTGCCGAAAGCTCGCGTTTGCGGGTGAGTTTGCGTCATCCGGCGGTGCCAGGGAGCAGCGGTTGACAAGCTTCCCAGGAAGGCGTCGATAGCCGGCCCGGGCATATCAATCGACAAAGCGTCTTCAGACATCATGGCTCCCAGCGTTCCCACACCCGAAGCCCATGAGGCGGCGCCCGCGACCACCGGATTTTGGGCCCTGACGCTGGGCAGCATCGGCGTGGTGTTCGGCGATATCGGCACCTCTCCGCTGTATGCATTTCGCGAGGCGGTCCACGCCGCGGCGCATGGCGGACCGGTTACGCGCGACATCGTGCTCGGCGTTCTCAGCATGATCCTGTGGTCGCTGTTCATCGTCGTCACCGCAAAATACGTGCTGCTGCTGCTGCGCGCCGACAATAACGGCGAGGGCGGCACGCTTTCGCTGATGGCGCTCGGCCAGCGCGCGCTCGGCCGCCGCAGCTGGCTTTTGCTGGCGCTGGGCGTGCTCGGCGGCTCGATGTTCATCGCCGATTCCATGATCACGCCGGCGATTTCGGTATTGTCGGCGGTCGAGGGCCTCAAGCTCGTCACGCCGGCGCTGGCAGATTACGTCGTGCCGCTGACGATCCTGATTCTGGTCGGGCTGTTCTCGGTGCAAAGCAGCGGTACCGCCCGCGTCGCGGCGGCGTTCGGGCCGGTGATGATGCTCTGGTTCACCACGCTGCTCGTATTGGGCTTGCTGCATATCAGCGACGATCCGTCGGTGCTGGCGGCGATCAATCCCTGGTATGCGATCCAGTTCCTGTTCTCGCATGGAACGATAGGCCTGGTGACGCTGGGGCTGGTTTTTCTCGCGGTGACCGGCGGCGAGGCGCTGTATGCGGATCTCGGGCACTTCGGTCGCAAGCCGATCCAGGCCGGATGGTTCTACTTCGTGTTGCCGGCGCTGCTAATCAATTATTTCGGCCAGGGCGCGCTTGTGCTGGCCAATCCCGCGGCGATCGAGAACTCGTTCTACCGGCTGGTTCCGGAAATCATGCTGATACCGCTGGTCATCCTGGCGACCGCGGCGACGGTCATCGCCAGCCAGGCCGTGATCACCGGCGCCTTTTCGCTGGTCCGCCAGGCGGTGCAGCTCGGCCTGTTGCCGCGCTTCGAGGTCCGCTACACCTCGGAGGCCCATGCCGGGCAGATCTATCTGCCGCGCGTGAACCGGCTGCTGCTGATCGGCGTGCTGCTGCTGGTGCTGCTGTTCCGCACCTCCAGCGGGCTGGCCTCCGCCTATGGCATCGCCGTCTCCACCACGATGGTGGTGGACGGCATCATGGGTTTCGTCGTGATCTGGAAGCTGTGGAACTGGAAAGCGGCCACGGCCGCCGCGGTGATCGTGCCGCTGATCGTCGTCGACATGACGTTCTTTGCCGCCAATCTGCTGAAACTGTTCGAAGGCGCCTGGGTGCCTCTGCTGTTCGGCCTGTTGATGGCGGGCCTGGTCTGGACCTGGCGCCGCGGCGCCGCGATCCTGATCCTGAAGACGCGGCGCATCGAGGTGCCGCTCGATGACCTGATCAAGAGCCTGGAAAAACGCCCGCCCCACATCGTCAAGGGCACCGCGGTGTTTCTCACCAGCGACCCCAGTTTCGTGCCGACCGCGCTTCTGCACAATCTCAAGCACAACAAGGTGCTGCACGAGCACAATGTGATCCTGACCATCGAGACCGCGCAGACGCCGCGCGTCGACGTCGCCGAGCGCGTCCGGATGGAAAAGATCAGCGAAAAATTCTCAACCGTCCGGCTGCGCTTCGGCTTCATGGAATCGCCCAACGTCCCGAAGGCGCTGGTGATCGCGCGCAAGCTCGGCTGGCAGTTCGACATCATGGCGACGTCGTTCTTCGTCTCGCGGCGCTCGCTGAAGCCGTCGCCGCAGTCCGGGATGCCGCAGTGGCAGGATCATCTGTTCATTGCCATGAGCAAATCCGCCAACGACGCCACCGACTATTTCCAGATCCCGACCGGGCGCGTCGTCGAAGTCGGGACGCAGGTCATCATCTAGGGTGTTCTCCCAGATAGGCTTCAAGCGCTTGATTTTCGCCGCGCCAGAGGCGAGTTTGGAGCCGAAGAGCGACGGCTCGATTCAGCTGAATTCGCTCGTGTCGGGATATTGGGAGATTTTCAGTGGCGGACCAGGGTCATCGGGTGCACGATTTGACGCCGGAAGAGGTATCGCGGGGCGTGGCAGAGGGCCGTTATCTTCTGGTGGACGTCCGCGAGACCAATGAGGTTGCCATGGAAGCCTATCCCGGCGGCGTCGTCGTTCCGCTTTCGACCTTCGATGCGAATGATATTCCGGATCCGCAGGGCAAAGAGGTGGTTTTCGCCTGCCGCTCCGGCAAGCGATCGGTGACGTCCTCTCTGGCGGCGCAGGCTGCGGGTTTTGCCTATGACAAGCATCTCGCCGGAGGCATCATCGGCTGGAAAGCCGCGGGATTGCCGACCAAGAGCGGCGGCTGAGCGCTGCCATGACGTCCATGAACCCGGTTTTCTCCAATCTTCCCGTCACCGTCTTCGAGGCGATGTCGCAAGCCGCCCGCGACAACAATGCCATCAATCTCGGCCAGGGCTTTCCCGACCATCCCGGACCTGAGGATATCAGGCGGGCCGCGGCCGACGCCGTGATGAACGGCTACAACCAGTATCCGTCGATGATGGGCCTGCCGGAGCTGCGGCAGGCGATCGCGTCCCATTACGGCCGCTGGCACGGCCTCGACCTCGACCCGATGAGCGAGGTGATGGTCACGTCTGGAGGCACCGAGGCGCTGACATCGGCCATTCTGGCCGTGGTCGAGCCGGGTGACGAGGTGGTGTGCTTTCAGCCGGTCTACGACTCCTATTTGCCGATCATCCGCCAGGCCGGCGGCATTCCGCGGCTGGTGCGCCTGGAGCCGCCGCACTGGCGGTTGACCGAGGAAGCGCTGCAGGGCGTCTTCAACCACAAGACCAAGGCGGTGCTGTTCAACAATCCGCTCAATCCCGCCGCGGTGGTCTATCCGCGCGAGGACCTCGAGTTGCTGGCGCGTTACTGCCAGGAGTTCGACACGGTCGCGATCTGCGACGAGGTCTGGGAGCATGTGATCTTCGACGGCCGCGAACATATCCCCCTGATCGCCATTCCGGGCATGCGCGAGCGCACCATCAAGGTCGGCTCCGCCGGCAAGATCTTTTCGCTGACCGGCTGGAAGATCGGATTCGTTTGCGCCGCCCCGCCGCTGCTGCGTGTCGCCGCCAAGGTGCACCAGTTTCTTACCTTCACCACCGCGCCCAATTTGCAGGTCGCGGTCGCCTACGGCCTCGGCAAGCCGGCGGACTACTTCCTCGACATGCGCAAGGAACTGGCGCGCAGCCGCGACCGATTGACAAAAGGCCTGGAAAGCATCGGCTTTCCCGTGCTCAAATCACAGGGCACGTATTTTCTCACCGTCGATCTTTCGCCGCTCGGGCTCAACGAGACCGACGAGGCGTTCTGCAAGCGCATCGTCAGCGATTACAAGGTCGCGGCGATACCGGTGTCGGCGTTCTATGAAGAGAATCCGGTGACTTCGGTGGTGCGCTTCTGCTTTTCCAAGAACGATGCGACGCTCGACACCGCGCTGGAGCGGCTGTCGGACGCGGTGCATCGCCGCTAGGAGGAAGGCCGGGATGCGCCACCGCTCTCACGTCCCGTTGGCCGCCGCGATGGCCGTGGCGCTGGCGTTGTGGTCGCTGCCTGCGCAGGCGCAGCAGCGCACCGTCAATTTCTACAATTGGTCGAATTACATGGCGCCGGGGGTGCTCGAGGATTTCACCAAAGAGACCGGCATCAAGGTCGTCTACGACACGTTCGACGCCAACGAGACCCTGGAGACCCGGTTGCTCGCCGGCAAATCCGGTTACGACGTCGTCGTTCCCACCGGCTATTTCCTGCAGCGCCAGATCACCGCGAAGGTCTTCGTCAAGCTCGACAAGTCGAAGCTGCCGAACCTCGCCAATGCCTGGCCTGTCGTGACCAACCGGCTCGCCACCTACGATCCCGGAAATAGTTACGGCGCCAACTACATGTGGGGCACCACCGGCATCGGCTACAACGTCAGGATGGCGCAAAAGCTGCTCGGGCCCGACGCCAGGATCGACAGCTGGGACATCGTCTTCAAGCCGGAGAACCTGGCGAAATTCAAGGATTGCGGCATTCACATGCTGGATTCTGCCGATGACATTCTGCCCGCGGCGCTGGGCTATCTCGGGCTCGATCCCAACTCGACCAAGGCGGCCGACCTGGAAAAGGCCGCCGAACTGGTCGGCAGGATCAGGCCCTTCGTCCGCAAGTTTCATTCCTCCGAATATCTCGGCGCGATGGCCTCCGGCGAGATCTGCTTCGTGGTCGGCTGGTCCGGCGACATCATGCAGGCGCGAAGCCGCGCGGCGGAGGCCAAAAACGGCGTCGAGATCGGCTATGCGATCCCGAAGGAAGGCGCGCAGATGTTCTTCGACAATCTGGCGATTCCGGCCGATGCGAACAACGTCGCCGAGGCCTATGAGCTGATCAATTATCTCTACCGGCCCGAGGTCGCAGCCAGAAATTCCGATTTCCTGTCCTACGCCAACGGCAATCTGGCAAGCCAGAAGCTGATCGATCCGAAGATTCTCAACGACCGGAACATCTATCCGGACGAAGCCACCATCGCAAAACTGTTCGTCATCACCGCCCGCGACCCCAAGACCCAGCGCGTCATCAACCGGCTGTGGACCCGGGTGAAGACGGGGAGGTAGCTGCCGTCGCCGGACGGATGGTCGGCAGACGGACGGCCCTCGCCTTGTTTGATCGGGCCGCGGCGTTCGGATAATATCGGTTCGGAGAATGGAGCAAGCGATCAATCATGGCCGAACATCCTCGGATCTCGCTGTCGCCAGACGTGCTTGCGGGCAAGCCGGTTATTCGCGGAACCAGGCTCTCGGTCGAGTTCATCATTGGATTGCTGGCGGATGGTTGGGGCGAGGCCGATATCCTGACGAATTATCCGGATGTTTCGCACGATGACGTCATCGCGTGTCTCGCCTATGCGCGTGATACGCTGAGTGCAGAGAAAGTGTACCCGAGCGCGGCTTGAGATGCGCTTTCTCGGATGCGGCGGCTGGGAAAATAGCCCTACCGCCACCTTCGATGCAGCCACAGCCACTGTTCCGGATATTCGCGGACCCAGCCCTCGACCACCGAGGTGACCGCCTGCATCGTGCCCTGGATGTCGATTTTTCCTGAGGCGTCGCGCACCGGCTTTACTTCCTCGGAGAGTTCGGCGCGAAAGCGGTTGCCGGGCAGGCGGATGATGCGGGTGCCGTGGATCGGGCAGTCGACCTGGCGCAGTAGTCGCGCCAGCATCGGGTTGGCTTTGGTCTTGCGGCCGAAGAACGTCACCTCGACGCCGTTGGTGAGATACTGGTCGACCAGCATCGCGACGTGCTGGCCTTTCTGCAGGGCTTCGGCAAGCTTCAGCGGCGCCTCCCGGCCGGCCGGAATCAGCGTGCCCATTTTCACGGCGCGGATCCGCTCGATGGCGCGGTCGGCGGACTGGCTGTTCGGCCGCCGGAACAGGATGGCGGCATCCAGCCCGTGCGCCACCGCGGCCAGCGCCGGCAGTTCCCAATTGCCGAGATGACTGGCGAAGATCAGCGCGGGCTTGCCGTCATTCTTGAGCTGGGCGAACAATTCGTGGGTCCGCTGGGGGATTTCGACCCGGCTCTTCTCGGGGCAATTGATGTCGTAATCCCAGATGTGATCGAGATGGGCGAACTCGGCGCCGATGCGGCCGAGATTGTCCCACACGCCCGCCAGGATCTTCTCGATTTCTTCCGGCGACTTTTCCGGGAAGGCGGCCTTGAGATTTTCGCGGCCGATCCGGTCTTCGCGCAGCCGCGGTCCGATGAATCGCAACGCGCGGCCGAACCGGTTCGCGGTCTTGAACGGATCGAAGAAGCGGGTGACGCGCAGCATCCCGATCGTCAACGCGCCCACGGCGGCGTCGCCCAGCGACTTCGCCGAGTTGCGCAAATGAAGCTTGGTGCGAAGGACCAGATGGCTCATCGGAACGGACTGGCGGGCCGCTAGATCGGTTCGCGCGTCAGGATCAGCGAGGCGTTCTGGCCGCCGAATCCGAACGAGTTCGACATCACGGCGGTGACGCGCGCGTCGCGGGCGACGTTCGGGACCACGTCGAAGGGTATCGCGGGGTCCGGAATCTCGTAATTGATGGTCGGCGGAATCCGCTGGTGCTCGAGCGTCAGCAGCGAAATGATCGCTTCGACCGCGCCTGCGGCCGAGATGGTATGGCCGATCATCGACTTGTTCGAAGACACCGGAATCTGCTTGGCGCGCTCGCCGAACACGGCCGAGATGCCGAGATATTCCATCTTGTCGTTTTCCGGCGTCGCGGTGCCATGCGCGTTGATGTGATCGATCTGTTCGGGCGTCATGCCGGCATCGGCCAGCGTCTTGCGCACGCAACCGATGATCGGCTTGCCGTCCGGGCTGGAGCGGGTGCGGTGGAACGAGTCGGTCAGCTCGCCGCAGCCGGCCACGACACCGAGAATGGTCGCGCCGCGGGCGACCGCGGCTTCGTAGCTTTCGAGCACCAGCGTCCCGGCGCCCTCCGCCATCACGAACCCGTCGCGGTTCTTCGAGAACGGCTTGGAGGCGGCCTGCGGCGGATCGTTCTGGGTCGACAGCGCCGACAGCAGCGAAAACCGGATCAGGGCTTCCGGATTGACCGAGCCGTCGGTCGCCACGCACAGCGCCGCGTCGGTTTCACCGCGGCGGATGGCTTCGACGCCGAGCTGGATCGCGGTGGCGCCCGACGCACAGGCGGTCGACAGCGAGATCGGCGATCCCTTGGTGCCGAATTTCTCGGCCAGATGCCCCGCCACCGAGCCGAACATGAAGCGGTGGTGATACGCCGCGAATTTTCCGCCGCCGCTGATCGCCAGCACGTCGTTGACGTCGAAATCCGGCTTGCCGACGGCGCGCCCGACTTCCAGTCGCTGCGGCCACTCGACCTCGACCGGCGCCACCGCGAGGAACAGCGGTCCCGGGAAATCGCCCTTGCGGCCGATGCCGGATTGCCCGAGCGCTTCCTCGGTCGCGATATCGGCGAGGCGCTCGGTCAGGGCGGTCGATGAGGGGGGGTCCACGGTGACGAAATCGACCGTTCCGGCCATCGTCGATTTCAGCCCGTCGATCGGAAAGCGCGTCACGGTCCGGATGCCGGATTCGCCCGCGGTCAATCGCTTCCAGTTGTCGGACTTGCCGGCGCCGAGCGACGTGACGACGCCCATGCCGGTAACGACGACGATCGGCCTGCCGAATTTGTCGCGTGGTGCTGTCATGTTGTCCCCGTCGATCCCGTGCCGTCGCTACGTGATGGCTTCGACCAGGGCCATGCCCTCGCCCTGCCAGTGACCGGCTCCCGTGACCACGATCTGGGTCGGTGGTTTCGACATTTCAACCTCGAGCCCGGTCGGATCGTTGGGCGGAAACAGCGCGCCGCGCGAGATCGAAAGCGCCGCCAGCGCCAACCCCAGTGGAAACTGGGTCTCCAGCGTGTGGCCGAACGAGGTGCCGGTGCCGCGAATGGCACAACCGGCGAGCCCGCCCAGAAATGCCTTTTCCTCCGACGTGACCGGTTCGACGCCGGTCGCGCCTGATATCACGGCGCCATTGTCAGCCGGCATGTCGAGTTTCGACCACAGCGCTTCCAGCGACTTCGTCACCGCGCCCGGCTGCTTGCGCTGCGCCAGATCCGATACCACCCTGGTCAGCCTCGCGTAAGGCTTGGCTCCGCGGGCCTCGGCGTGCTCCCTGGATTCGATCACCAGGAAGACGCCGGCCGAGCCGAGCGCGAAGCCGCCATGCTTGTCGCGCGCCCAAACCGGATCGAACTTGTCCTTGAGATTGAAGTCGCCGAATTCATAGAGGATCAGCAGGTCGCTCCGCTCGCCATTATGGGCGGCGCCGACCAGGGTGATGTCGCTCTGGCCGGATTCGATCCGCGCCAGCGCAATCCGCGCCGCGTCGATGCTCGCGGCCTCCTCGCCCATGAACGTCCGCGAGGTGCCGGAAACCCCGTGAACGATGGCGATGTTGCCGGCCAGCAGATTGGAGAGTTGGGCCAGGAACAGCGTCGGCCGCAGATCGTTCAACAGCCGTTCGTTGAGAAAGCCGGGGGCCGAGTTGCCCTTCGCAGCCGCATTGAGAATGGACATGTCGACCGCGACATCGCGTTCGCCGCCGCCGGCCGCGACGATCATGTCCATCCGGCCGAGAATTCCCTGGTCGCCCTTGACGCCGGCGGAGTCCAGCGCGAGCCCGGCGGCATAGGTGCCGATGCGCTGCCAGGCTTCCATCTGGCGCTGGTCGCCCTTTTTCGGGATCTGCGCGTCGAAGCTGACCGGCGCCAGCGGGTGAACGATGTAGGGAGCAAAGCGCTTTTCATCGACATTGATGCGGCGTGCATTGAGGGCGTCCCAATGCGCGTCCAGCCCTTCGCCGAGCGACGAGACGATGCCGATGCCGGTGATCCAGGCTTCCTTCGGGGCGTTCATGGCGTCATGGCCTGCAGCGGAAAGCCGATCTTGCTGGCCATCGCATCCATGTGGACGCGCAAGGACGGATCGGGGAAGGGAATCTGGCGGAAGGTGAGGTCGGCGCTGCACTTCAGTTCGGTGCCGACCCGCGCCTTGGCCGAGGTGACGGCAAAGCCCGAGCCTTCGTGCTCGACCTTCGCTTCGATCGTCAACAGCTGGCCGGGACTGACGAAACCGCGCATCTTGGCTTCCTTCACCATCGCCAGGAACGGCATGCGTTCGAACCTCGTCACGCCGAGCAGCAGCCAGCCGGAACTCTGCGCCATCGCTTCGGTCAGCAGCACGCCGGGCATGATCGGGAAGCCCGGGAAGTGCCCCTCGAAGATGGTGTGAGCTTGCGGAACCTGGGCCTCGACGACGATCGTCCTGGCCTCGAGGTTGAACTCGACGATGCGGTCAATCAGCTGAAAATAATCAAGATTCATGGCGGGCGATTAGGCGCCCGCGCTCTTGGCCGCGACCAGCTCGTCGATGCGGGCGGCGAGGTTCTTCAGGACGAAATACTGCTCCGTGGTCGCCTTGCCGTCATTGACCTCCTGGGTCCACTTCTCCAGCGGCATCTTGATTCCGAACGCCTTGTCGATGGCGAAGGCGATGTCGAGAAAATCGAGGCTGTCGATGCCCAGATCGTCGATGGCGTGGCTCTCCGGCGTGATCGTGTCGCGCGGGATGTCGCAGGTCTCGGCGATGATCGTGGCGATCTGATCGAATGTAGAAGACATCATTAAGCCTTTGATATATTGGAGATAAATCCGATGGCGGCACTGGAGCTGGGCGCGGCGCTCCGGAATGCCTCAAGCCCCCGGCCGGAGTCGAGTGCCCGTATATCGGAGCGAGGCCCTGAGTTCAATGGACGCAGCCGCCGGGGGGCTGGATTCGCAGGGTAAAACCGCCGGATTTGCCTGAAAATCAATGCATTTAAGACCGCAGCGCCCCGTTTCACGCTATCGAAGCTTGTGAGCCGGTCAGCCGCGCGGCGTCGCTATCTGGGCGCAGTTGTGCCGTCCCATCAGCACACAATCCTGGGTCTTGCGCAGATCAGCGATGCTGAAGGCCAGCCAAATTCCGATCGCGGTCAGCGCGAGGGTAAAGGCGAGGGCGGCGACGTTCGCCAGCATGCGATGACGGAACTCGTCCGGTTCCTCGGGGGCGTGCTCGAAGCGCGAGAGATCCCGTGTCGGATGTCGCGTCGGATCCTGGGGCTGTTGCTGGTCCGGCTGCCGCGGGCCCGGTGGATGCGCCAGCGTACGCGGCCGGAACTTGAGCACGCGATGCTCGTCGTCCGATGCGATGGGCTGCGGCGTAACGGGCTGCCGGGTTTTCACTGCTGCCAACTCCGGGAAATATCGACCTCCGATTTAGCACGCTCCGCGACACGTCTCACAGAAAAAGTTGGCAGGAAATTCACATGGCATGGACGCGCCAGTCGCGTCGGCGGAACCCGTCAACGGCGGGCGATTCATCATGCTGCAGTGCCGCACTTCATTTCGGCAGCCGGCCCATCAGATAGAATTCGTCGTTCGGCCGCATCGCGGTGACGTTGGCCATCCGGTTCGACAGCGCAAAGAACGCGGAGATCGCGGCGATATCCCAGATGTCGTCGTCGGAAAAACCGTGGGCCGCGACCGCGGCAAAATCCGTTTCCGAAACCTTGTGCGCCTCGGCGCTCACCTTCATCGCGAAGTCGAGCATGGCGCGCTGCCGCGGCGTGATATCCGCCTTGCGGTAGTTGGCCGCGATCTGGTCGGCGATCTGCGGGTTTTTGGCACGGATCCGCAGGATCGCGCCATGCGCGATCACGCAATACTGGCACTGGTTGGCGCTCGACGTCGCCACCACGATCATCTCGCGCTCGGCCTTGGTCAGCCCGCTGTCCTTCTCCATCAGCGCGTCGTGATAGGCAAAGAACGCCCGGAATTCATCGGGCCGGTGTGCCAGCGTCAAGAACACGTTCGGCACGAAGCCGGATTTCTCCTGCACGCCAAGCAGGCGCGTGCGGATGTCCTCGGGCAGGGAGTCGATCGCGGGGGTCGGGAAGCGTTTTGGGGCGGGCTGGGTCATGGAAAAGATTCCGGCTTGCGCCGCGAGATGCGGTTGGCCAGGACCATAATGCATGGTTGGGTCAGCGCAAGGCGGGCTGGTGGGAGGTTTGCGCGAAGTTTGCCCGGCAAGATGTCTATCAAACCGGTACCGTCGCGACGGCCTCGATGGGTTTAGCTTGCGCCCTGAACGGGTTTGGCTTCGGCACGGTGGTCGCTCAACCCATCGCCGAAGTTCTTATTTTCGGGCAGGGGCCATGCGCATCCTAAAATCGCGGGATGATGCAACTGTGCCGGTGATTTGCCCGACGTGTCAAAATGTTTTCGCGGGACGTTGTAAGCCCACAGCGCGCGCTGCTATCTGTGCATGGGGTTGTCTTCAATATTTTCGTTTTGGGGGCGCCGGACCGGCCGCCAGCGGTTGGCAAGATCCGCGTCGTGACTTCCTGCTGCGATCCCGCGAGAAAACGACCCGACGGGCAAATCGATTCTGGTTATCAGAATTGAGAGTCAAGCCCCTCGCTCAAAAATAATTCTGTTTACCAGAAGTCTGGATCGGGCTATATGTCTGGCCATCCCGTCCCACTCCGAGGGGCGTTGCGCAAGGTCACCAGTGCGGGACGGGGAGGCGGTGGACGCGGATGGCACTCCTGACCAGAGCGCCTGAGGCGGATGCGAAATCGTGCGGTCCTGACACCTCGGTGCTGGTGTCAAGCTTGCGGTCAGTCCCGCAAGCGACGGTGGCAAGAAAGCCGATCACCGGGGAGACCACGTATAAGCTTAAACCATCGCGCGGGGAGTGCCGGGTGATTCCGGTGTGACCTGACAACACGTGTGCGCTCTACCTCTACCCGTTGCACACGTGGCTATCGGGCGCATCGGGCGCCCGGCATTCCCCGCGCCCTCTGATTGGAGAGGGCGGCGAGTTTCCGGCAAACCTCGGGCGCAACGCGCCGCGAGATTGCGAGGTCGTGTTTGCCCATCCCCATTACCGACTATGTGAGATCGGTAAGTCGCTTGCATGGCCGCTTTAGCGCGAGCGCTTCTTACCCCACCATCCGGTCGCGGCCGACCCAGAACCCCGCCTTCAGCACCTTCTTGTCGACCTTGCCGACGCCGGTCATCGGCAGCTCGGTGACGAACTTGATGTGCTTGGGCGCATGCGCCGCGCCCTTGCGCGCCTTCACCAGCGCGATCAGTTCATCGGCATTCGGCCTCGCGCCTTCGCGCGCGACCACGACGGCGGTGACCGCCTCGCCCCATTTGTCGTCGGGCACGCCGACCACGGCCACCATCGCGACGTCGGCATGCTGCGACAGCACGTCCTCGACCTCGCGCGGGAAGATGTTGAAGCCGCCGGAGACGATCATGTCCTTCTTGCGGTCGAGGATGAACAGATAGCCGCGCTCGTCCGATCGGGCGATGTCGCCGGTATGCAGCCAGCCGCTCTTCAGGGTTTCGGCGGTCTGTTCCGGCCGCTTCCAGTATTCGGCCATCACATGCGGGGCGCGCACGCAGATCTCGCCGGCTTCGCCGGTCGCGACTTCCCGGTCGTCGTCGTCGAGCACCTTGACCTCGCAGGCGGCGATCGGAAAGCCGCAGGAGGTGAACAATTCCGGCGTCTTCGGGTCGTGGTCCTTCTTGCGCAGCACCGATACCGGATAGCACTCGGTCTGGCCGTAGAGCTGCGAAAACACCGGCCCGATCCGCTCGATGCCCTCGACCAGCCGGCTCGGCGACATCGCCGACGCGCCATAGAGCAGCAGCTCCAGCGAGGAGAGATCGGTTCGCTCGAGCGCGGGATGATCCAGCAGCACGTAGATCATGGTCGGCACCAGCAGGGTAAAATTGATGCGCTCGCGCTCGATGGTCCTGAGCACCGCCTCGGGATCGAAACCCTTCACCAGGTGGACGGTGCCGCCGCGCATCAGCGTCGGCAGCACCTTGGTGCCGGCGACGTGGCTGATCGGCGCCACCGTGAGATAGCTCGGCGTATCCGGGATCTCGAAATCGGCCAGGATGGCGTTGGCGAAGCCGCCATATTCGCGGTGGTAGCGCAGCGCGCCCTTTGACCTGCCGGTGGTGCCGCCGGTGTAATTGAGCGTCGCGATATCGTCCGGGCCGGCAAGACTGCGCGGGCTGGCGGTGCCGGCCTCCTCGACCGCGGCCAGCAGGTCGCTGCCGTAGCCGGCCGCGCCCAGCGTGAACACGGCTTTCAGGCTGGACGCCCTGGCCGCGAGCTCGCCGCCTCGGTCCCGGAACGTATCGGCGTCGACCACCAGCACCTGCGCTTCGGAATCCTCGATCTGGAACAGCTGATCGTCGAGCGATCCCAGCGGATGCAGCGAGGTGACCGAAAGCCGGGCCAGTTGCGCCGCCACGCCGCTGCACCAGCTGTCGGCGCGGTTGGCGGACAACAGCGCGACGCGCGCGCCGGGAGGCAGCGCGAGCTGCATGAAGACCTTCTGGATGCGGCCGATCAGGTCGGTGGCGCCGGCATAGCTGATCGATCCGCCCGACCAGGAGAATGCCGTGCGCGTCGGATAGCGCGCCAGCGCCCGCAGCGTCTGCGCGCACACGGTCGGAAATGCATAAAGCGGATCGGACATGTTTCCTCCTGATTTTGTCACTGGCTTTGTTTGGGCGTCTGGTCGTGCCAATGTTGAGAAAACGCTAGCATCAGTGTCGAAGCGGGGACAATGACTTTGAAGAAAACCGATCTGCTCACGCGCTTTCACGGCCGTCTCGGTCTGCCGCTGATTGCAGCGCCGATGTTTCTGGTCTCCGGCGTCGATCTGGTGACGGCGGCCTGCCGCAATGGCGTGATCGGCTCGTTTCCGACGGTGAATTGCCGCAGCCCCGAACAGCTCGATGGCTGGCTCGACGAAATCGAAGACCGGCTGCGCCGCCACGCCGACGAGACTGGAAAGCCTGCGGCGCCTGTTTGCCCGAACCTGATCGTGCACCGTTCCAACGCACGGCTGGATGCCGATCTGCAGGTGCTGTTGCGGCACAAGCCCGAACTCGTCATCACTTCGGTCGGTTCGCCTGCGCCGGTGCTGGCGGCGCTGCATGATGCGGGCGCGCTGGTGTTCGCCGACGTCGCCAGCATCCGCCATGCCGAGCGGGCGGTGGCATCGGGCGCCGATGGTCTGGTGCTGCTGACGGCCGGGGCGGGCGGCCAGACCGGCTGGCTCAACCCCTTCGCATTCGTGCGTGCCGTGCGCGCGTTCTTCGACGGGCCGGTCGTACTGGCCGGCGGCATCGGCGACGGCCATGCGCTGCGCGCGGCGCAGGCGCTCGGCTGCGATCTTGCTTATATGGGCACCAAGTTCATCGCCACCGCCGAGAGCATGGCCGACCCGAGGTACAAGGCGATGCTGGTGGCGAGCAGTGCCGACGATATTTTGCTGACGACGGCCTTTACCGGCCTGCAGACCAATATGCTGCGTCCCTCCATCGCCGCCGCCGGCCTCGATCCCGAAAACCTGCCGCCGCGCGGTGCGATCGACATCGGCAAGGATATCGACATCGGCGCCCGCGACAGCCGCCCGGCGCGCTGGCGCGATATCTGGAGCGCCGGGCATTCGACCTCGGGGGTATCGGCGGTGCTTGCGGTCGACGACCTCGTGGCGCAGACGCTGGCCGAGTATCGCTGCGCTGCAGTGCAATAGAACGGGCCGCCGCATGGCGCCCCTGCGACAAAGCGCTTTCAAGCCGAAGGCCACACCGGCTAAACACCTCCCGTCAACCGTTCTCGATCCTCAAAGGAAATTCCATGCCCGTCTATCGTTCCCGCACCACCACCCACGGCCGCAACATGGCGGGCGCCCGCGGCCTGTGGCGGGCCACCGGCATGAAGAACGAGGATTTCGGCAAGCCGATCATCGCCGTGGTCAATTCGTTCACCCAGTTCGTGCCGGGCCACGTCCATCTAAAGGACCTCGGCCAGCTGGTGGCGCGCGAGATCGAGAAGGCCGGCGGCGTCGCCAAGGAGTTCAACACCATCGCGGTCGATGACGGCATCGCCATGGGCCATGACGGCATGCTCTACAGCCTGCCGTCGCGCGAAATCATCGCCGACAGCGTCGAATACATGGTCAACGCGCATTGCGCCGACGCCATGGTCTGCATTTCCAACTGCGACAAGATCACGCCGGGTATGCTGATGGCGGCGCTGCGGATCAACATTCCGACCGTCTTCGTGTCGGGCGGACCGATGGAATCCGGCAAGGTCAGCATCAAGGGCAAGATCAGGTCGGTCGACCTGATCGATGCCATGGTCGCCGCCGCCGACGAATCCGTCAGCGACGCCGATGTCGAGGCCATCGAGCGCTCGGCCTGCCCGACCTGCGGTTCGTGCTCGGGCATGTTCACCGCCAACTCGATGAACTGCCTGACCGAGGCGCTCGGCCTGGCGCTGCCCGGCAACGGCTCGGTGCTGGCCACCCATGCCGACCGCAAGGGGCTGTTCGTCGAGGCCGGCCACCTGATCGTCGATCTGGCGCGACGCTATTACGAGCAGGACGACGAGAGCGCGCTGCCGCGCAACATCGCCAGCTTCAAGGCGTTCGAGAACGCCATGACGCTGGATATCGCGATGGGCGGCTCCACCAACACGGTGCTGCATCTGTTGGCCGCCGCCTATGAGGGCGAGATCCCCTTCACCATGCAGGATATCGACCGGCTTTCGCGCCGGGTGCCAGTGCTGTGCAAGGTGGCGCCTTCGGTGCCCGACGTGCACCTCGAGGACGTGCATCGCGCCGGCGGCGTGATGGCCATCCTCGGCGAACTCGACCGCGCCAATCTGATCCACCGCGAACTGCCGATGGTGCATGCCGCGACGCTGGAGGATGCGCTCAGCCGCTGGGACATCAAGCGCACCCGGAGCGAGAGCGTCCGCAAGTTCTTCATGGCGGCGCCGGGCAACGTGCCGACCCAGGTGGCGTTCAGCCAGGAACGCCGCTTCGAGGAAGTCGATACCGACCGCAGCACGGGCTGCATCCGCGACTTCGAGCATGCCTATTCGAAGGACGGCGGTCTCGCCGTGCTGTCGGGCAACCTCGCGCTCGACGGCTGCATCGTGAAGACCGCCGGCGTCGACGAGAGCATTCTCAAATTCGAGGGACCGGCGCGGATCTTCGAAAGCCAGGACGCCGCGGTCGAGGGCATCCTCGGCGGCAAGATCAAGCCTGGCGACGTTGTCGTGGTGCGTTACGAGGGCCCGCGCGGCGGCCCCGGCATGCAGGAGATGCTGTACCCGACCAGCTACCTCAAATCGAAGGGGCTCGGGAAAGTCTGCGCGCTGGTCACCGACGGCCGCTTCTCCGGCGGCTCCTCGGGACTTTCGATCGGGCATCTTTCGCCGGAAGCGGCGGAGGGGGGCCTGATCGGATTGGTCGAGGACGGCGACCGGATCCGCATCGACATTCCCGCCCGCTCGATCAGCCTGCTGGTGGAGGACGCCGTTCTGGCGCAGCGCCGCGAGGCGATGCTGAGCCGCGGGGCGGGGGCGTGGAAGCCGGCGAAGAAGCGGCCTCGCAAGATCACGATGGCGCTGAAGGCCTATGCCGCGCTGACCACCAGCGCCGCCCGCGGCGCGGTGCGGGTGGTGCCTGAATAGCCGGGATGCGGACCTCGCGTTAGCGCGCCAGGCCGCCTCGGGCGCTTCCGGACTTGCTGCTGTCCCAAGCGGAACCTTTTCAGGGATTGAGGCGTCATGCTTGTTCCGGGAGGTCCAGCATGTCCTACGGCCGCTTCGCCACGATGATCGTCACGTCCACAGTCGTCATGTTTGCGCTCATGTACCTCAATACCTGGGCGCTCGATCATGTCTTTTACAGCCAGACGCGGACCTGGATGGCGCTGCTGATGGGGGCGGTGATGGCCATGATCATGCTGAGCTTCATGTGGGATATGTACAAGAACAGGATGGCGAACATCGCGATAATGGTAGGCAGCGTTGCTGTATTCGCAGCGTCCCTGTGGCTCGTTCGAAGCCAGCAAACGGTCTCGGACCTTTCATACATGAAGGCAATGATTCCGCATCACTCGATAGCCGTGATGACGAGCGACAGGGCGCACATTCGCGATCCGCGCGTGAGAAGACTCGCTGACGATATTCTGAAAGCTCAGGTCAGGGAAATCCGGGAGATGAAGGATTTGATTGCCGACCTTCAGAGGATTCCAACGCCCGACGGGGCTCCCGATCTCCCGCCTCAACAGGTTGGCCAATGAGTGCGTCCCGCTACAGCGGCAGCGTTGCGGCTGATCTCGGACAGGAACAGCGCCCGGCCGTGGTACTACGGATTCACCGCGGCTTAACGCGCGGTTAACCATCTCGCTCCAAGAATCGCTTCCATGGCCGTGCGTCGCATGCGCCAGGAACTGCCGTTCGAGGGGATGCGGGATGGATTTCGAGACATTTGCAAAGACCCCGGCCACCATCGACGAGATCAGGGCCCGGGTTGCCTGTGCGCTGGAACGGCACCCTTTGTGCCGCAGCGTGAAATTCGACATCGTCTCGATGCCCCGCACCCCCAAGGGCAACTGGACCATCAGCCTGAAATCGGTGGCGCCGGACGCGCTGTGGGAGGCCTCCGATATCGTGGCTGATATCCAGGATGCCTACGAACTGGCAGTTGCGGCCTGAAATTAACCATTTTGGCGACGGTTTTGCCCGGATTGGGCCATGCCGCAGGGCCGGCATGGTTAGGCCTTAATTAATTCCTAGTCATCCTGAAAGTATGATCGGGTCGCCTTGGGGAAACGGAGAGTTGCTTGACGCGGGTAACGACGATTATCGCGCTGACCTGTTTTCTCGTGGTTGGCGCCACCGCCGCCAGCATTCTGGGGCGCGATGGCGTTCCGGCAGCCGGACTCGAAATGACCACGGCATCGCTTTCCCAAAGCCCGGTTCCCAGTCCGGTCTCCAATAAGGCGAACAAGCAGGACAAGCTGGCGGTCGCCAACCGGTTCGCACTGGCCTCGCTCGCACCGTCGCAAGAGGTGGCGCTGAGCGAGCCGCTTCGCCAGGCCTATGCATCGACCGCCCCCGCCGACCTGGTGCCGCCGCAGATTGCCGCCCCCCTGCCGCCGCCGAAGCCTAAAGTCGTCGCCAAGCCGCAGCCGCCGGTACAAAAACCCTACGCGCTGCTCAGCGACACGCAGATCGCCGGTATCAAGGAACGGCTCAAGCTTTCATCTTCCCAGGAATCCTATTGGCCGGCGGTGGAAACGGCGCTGCGCGGCATTGCCCGCAAGATCCACGCGAGCCGCAAGTCCGATCCCGGCGCCCTGATCGATCCCGATGCGGCCGAAGTCCAGCAGCTGAAGTCCGCAGCGATGCCGCTGCTGTTCCAACTGCGCGAGGACCAGAAGCGCGAAGTGCGCACGCTGGCCCGCATCATCGGTCTGGATAAAGTCGCCTCGATGATTTGAGGACGGCGCGCGCTCGCTGCCGTCCGCAGGCGCTCCTCACCATGAGGCAGCGGAGGATGGTTCGAGGAGCGAAAGCTCTCGCCAACTCATCCGCCGCGGGATTCCACCACCTTGCGGCAGGAATCCGAGAGCCTGGTCTTGTTCTCCTTCAGGCAGGCGTTCATCTGCGGCGGCTTGCCGATATGCGCGGCGCAGAATTTTCCAGCGTCGGAACGGCAGGCCATCTGTTCCTGCGGACTCGGTCCCGACTGTGCGCCCGCCAATGCGGCCGACAATACGAAGACAAGGGTAGCGAGTAGTGAGGTTCTCATCATGGGTCCTTTTCCAAAGGTTGCTTGACCGCTAGCGGGTGAAACCTCGTCGAAATGGCGCTCGGGGTATACGCCATGTTCATGGTGTCGCGGGTTCTGCCGCGGGCGACGCTGTTGCACGCAAACTGCACACGTTTTTTCATCTGATGTTGACCCGCGCGGCCCAGCGTCGCGGCTCTGGTGCCGGCTGCGACGATCCAACGTTGATCGCAAGACCGATCCCAACGGGGAGATAAGAAATGTCGAAAAAAGCAATGTGGCTCGGTGCGGGTCTGACCTTGACGGTGCTGTCGGTGCTGGCGCCGCTTTCGCTGGGTGCAGGCTCCGCCGAAGCCGCCGTGGTCTGCCAATCCGCCGGCGTGCCGCAAGGCTGCGTGGCCCGGCCGGCTGCGGCGGTGGGCGCACCGGGCAGGGTCGGCGTCGCCGGTGTCGGCGTCGGCGCGTCGGGTGCGGGCGTTCGCGCCGGCACGCCCATGAACCGCGGTGGTCCGGTCAACCGCGCCGGCCGCCGCTAGGCTCGAACCCGCCGGCATCGCGTCTCTGCCGGCAACGGAAGTTACGAGTCTCGCACCAAAGCGCCCGCACGGCTTCGCATGTTGTGCAAGCCGCGCGGGCCTTCGTCGTTCACGGGGATGCCGCGGGTCCCCGTCACCATGAATACGGACTGAACGGCAGCGCCGGCCTCCACCCCATCTTCATGGGATGTTTTCGCGCGCGGCGATGGTTCACCAACATCTCACGGCAGCGGCGATGACCGGCCGGTCGTTCGCCCGGGCTGCATGGCCAATCAGGAGAGATGAGATGAAGAAGGCAGGATGGGTGGTCGCTGGTTTGAGCTTGACGGTGCTTTCGACGCTGGCGTCGATTTCACTGGGCGCAGCCACGGCCGAAGCCGCGGTGGTCTATTGCAAGACGGTCGGCGTGCCGAAAGGCTGCGTGGTCCGGCCGACCCCGGTTGCAGTCGCGCCGGTGGTGGCCGCGCCTGTGGCCGCCGCTGCGGTGGTGACGCCGAGGGTCGGCGTCGGTGCGCCGGGCGTTGGCGTCCGCGCCGGCACGCCGATGAACCGCGGCGGTCCGGTCAACCGCGTCGGCCGCCGCTGAACAACCCGGGCTCAACCGGCAGCGGCGTCGCTGTCGGGGAAGCGGCGGGGTAATGTCAGCCTGACGCGGGTGCCGCCCGCATCCGAGGTCAGATCCAGTTCCGCGCCGCAGCGTGCGGCGCGGCTTCGCATGTTGCGCAGGCCGCGCGCCGCATGCTGACCGGCCGCGCCGGCCTCGCAGTCCGGCGCCAGCACGAAGCCCTTGCCGTCGTCCTCTATGGTGATGCGGCCCCGCGCGACGCCCGAGGCATCGCCCGTTGTCTCGATGCTCACGGTGATGCGCCGGGCCCCGGCATGCTTGACGGCATTGGTCACGGCCTCGTCCAGCAGCCGCACGATCTGGATGACGTGCCACGGCCTGAGTTCCGGATGGACCGGCAGGCCCTGCGGGCCGACCGCCCGCCAGACCAGCGCTATGTCATGCGGCCGCAACTGTGCGGTGACCCGCTCGCGCCACGAGCCGAGCGCCAGCATCAGGTCGCCGCCGATATCGTCCATCGAATCGATCACGAGACGGAGATCCTTCAGCGCCGCCCGCGCCGCGTCGCCAATTCCGGCGCTCGCATTGCCGCGCTCGCTGAGCGCGACGATGCTGACGAGCTGGCCGCCGAGGCCGTCATGCAGGTCGCGCATCAGGCGGGTGCGTTCGCGCGCCAGCGCCGCGGCGCGGGCGCGTTCTTCCTCGCGGACGAAACTGGCCTTCAGCTTGTCCTCGGCCTCGCGCACCTTGACGACCATGCTGGCGGCAAAGCCGTCGACCTGGTTGAGCGCGCGGGCAAACCGCCAGGTCAGCGCGGCGCCGATCGCCACCAGCATGGCCGAATAGGACAGACGCGCGAACAGGATGCGCCGATTGGGAAAGATCTGGACCACCGAGAGCACGTCGAGGGCCCAGCAGGTCAGCACGATCGTCAGCGCGCAGCCCAGCATGAAACTGATCGCGTCCTGTCGCCGCCACACCGAGTGTCCGACCACCACCGCCAGCGCGATGAGATAAAGGCCGACCGTCGGCGCGCCGACCAGCAGGAAGGCGTCGCGGCTCAGCGTCGCATCGCCGGCCAGTCCGGCTGCCGCGACCACCAGGCCGGGGACGAAGATGAGCCAGCCGTAACGCGGCCATTTCCAGCCGAAGAACAACAGCGCGAAGGCCAGCACGAACGCGCTTTCCAGCGGCGCCGCGGAGATCAGGATCGCGTTCAGCCTGGATAGCGCCGAATCTTCCAGCGGCGTGTGGAAAAATGCCTGGCCGACGCCGATCGCCATCGCCACGGCGAGCACGCCATAGGCCGGCTCATGGCGCCGCATTGCCCACATGATGCCGAGAATCACGGCGAGGATCGCCTGCCACGCCGAAATCACCACCGGCAGGGTGACGAACAGCAGCGTGCGCGCGTCGTAACTCGGCCGCAGCATCGCGTCCGGGCCGACCGAGATGCGATCCAGAAAGCCCGGGATCGGGCCCCAGACGAACAGCCGGATGGCGATATCGTTGGCGCCGTTGCGCAGCAGCGATGCCGGAATTACCGCGATTTCCGGCGTGTTGCGATCGGGACGGTTGGCGGCGGGGTTGCGCCGGCTGTCCAGGATCACGACGCCGTTGACGGCTACCTCGACGCCGTTGGTGAAGCGCGGCAGAAATACCGACCACGCGCCATGTGGCACGCCGCCGGACAAATCGAACCGGCCGCTGTAGAGCGGCGGATCGCGCATCGTGTAACGCGACGTGATGAAATGCGGCAGCGTGACGGACCGTTCAACGCCGTTTTCCCGGAGGCTGAAATCGGTGACGAGATAACGGGAAGGGGGCTCCGGTGACGGGATACGCAGTACGACCAGGCACAGGACAATGATGAGCGGCTGGAGCAGCAGATACTGGATCAGCAGCGTCGCCCGCCTCGGCCAGCGGCGCCGGCCGGAAGGAGCGGTCGTCGGTGCGGCGTCGGTCACAACCGGATCAGGCCTTGCTGCAGCGCCTCGAACACCGCTTCGCCGCGTGTGTGAACTTCCAGCTTGCGGTAGATGTTCTTGATGTGGCCGGGGACGGTCTGGCGCGACAGACCGAGATGGCCGGCGATCTCGGCATAGCTGAAACCCTTGGCGATGCCCCAGAGGATGTCGATCTCGCGCGGCGTCAGCCTGGCGGTATTCAGCGGCGGGCCGGGCGGAGCTTCTGCCGTGCTCTGGGTCCGGCGCACGATGAAGCGGGCGATCGATGCCGAGATCGGCGAATGCCCGGCCACCAGTTCGCGCACGGTGGCGGCGATGTCGGTCGGAAACGCGTCCTTCAGGAGATAGCCGGTGGCGCCGACGGTGATGGCGGAGATCACGCTCTCCTCGTCGCCGAGAATCGAGATCACCATGATCTCGGTGTCGGGAAAGCGCAGCCGTGTCTCGCGGATCAACTCATTGCCGTGGCCGTCCGGCAGTTGCAGGTCGGTGAGAAGCACCTTGGGGCCGGCCTGCGCCAGGCTGGCGCGCGCCTCGGCCAGGGTCGCCGCCGATGTGACGTGGAATCCGGCCGTGGCCAGCGCGTCCTGCAGCCGCCACAAGGTCGGCGCGTCGTCCTCGACCAGCAAGATCGAGATCGGCTGCGAAGCGCCCTGATCGCTCAACACACTCATTCCTGTCCCGGCTGCCTTCCCATGGCAGTCGCAGTTTAGCGCCGGGAACCGGTTTGGCGACCGCCATGTTCATGGGGGGCATCCGAATCCGGTTCCCTTGCTCAGGCCGGTTCAGTACCGGGCAGCCGGAACATCGGCAACGGCCGCGCGTTTTTCAATTGGAAAGGGAGCACCATCATGCGCGCTTCGACGGCTTATTTTGCAGGGGCGGCAACCGTGATCGCCGCGATCGCCGGCGGTCTCGGCGGTGGGTTGCTGATTGCCGAAATGGTCAATCCAAAATCCCCCACCGCGGAACTGACCAAGCTCGAGCAGCGGATGTCGTCGCAGCCGATTGACCCGATAGCCGTGCCGTTGGAACCCGCGCCGAACCCGGCTGCAGCGTCGCCTTCCACGATAGCCGCTGCGCCGGCCGCACCGGCGCCCGAGACGCCGGCACAAGATGTTGCGCCGGCCACGCCAGCGGCTGAGACGGTGGCTGCGCCGCAGCCCGCCGTTGCGGTTGCACCCCCGGAGTCCAAGCCATCCCCGCCCGCGCAGAAAAAGGCCGCACCCGAGGCCAGCGACGCGTTCGCCAGTGCGAAGGATACTGACGTCAAGCGAGCCGCTACTGAGAAGCGACGGAGCGAGCGCCGCCGGCAATGGTCGGAGAGGCGACGCCATCAGCGGCGGCAAGATCCGGATCAAGGACTGCGCGCGTTTGAGGCAAAGGTAAGGGAAGAAACCGAACACCGTCGTCCAGCCTTCGACCCGAGGAGCGCGGAGGCGCCTCGAATTCGCTTGTTTGGGCTGGATTGAAGGACCTGCTTTCTGCCGATCTTGCAAACATGTGCTTCGTCGACGGGGGCCTTCCTGGCGTAACGGGCAGGTGCGTCACGCTACCCGCACCTCGACGGAGCCCAATCCCTCGAGCTCGAACCGGTAGCGCGCGGCGGCGTCCGGAAACACGGTTTTCATCACGGCTCCGGTCATCACGACTTCGCCTTTCTTCAGCCCCGCGCCCCGCGAAGCCAGCTGTGTGGCAAGCCAGGCGACGGAATTGAACGGATGACCGAGAATGTCGCGGCCGTGGCCTTCGCCGATCGCCGCGCTGTCCTTGCTGGCGCGGCCGGGCACGGCTGCCAGATCGGGCCATGTGTTGGAAAATTCCGACAGCACGATGCCAGCATTCCAGGAATTATCTGCCACCAGCGACAGCACGTCGAGGCCGGCATAATCCGCGCTCCGATCGTCGACGATTTCGATCGCGGCGCAAACGCCGTCGATGTGCGGCGCGATGGACTCGGCGGTAAACGGCATGCCGGTCACCGGCACGTCCGATTTGAGACGAACGGCGATTTCGAATTCCAGCCCGATCCGCCCGTAATCCGCGCGGCGGACCGCGGCTCCCGATGGCACCACGCGCCGCGCGAGCACGACGCCGGCGATCGGATGGTCGATCCCGCAGAACGTCTGCATCGCGGCCGAGGTCAATCCGACCTTGTAGCCGACGGCGTCGCCGTGCGTGGCCCGCAGCAGCGCGACGAAGCTCTGCTGGATATCATAGGCATCCGCGACATCGGCGGGTCGGTCCGGCGCGCCGAGTGCCGCGAACTGCGCATTGGCCTGATGTGCTGCGAGCAGCGTTTCGGCTGCGCGTCGTGCCGCGAGTTGGTCCATCGGTTGTCTCCCCGTAAATCTTGGCGTTCACTTGCTGCCCATGATATCGGAAATTGACCCGGGAAGCTCGCCTTCTTGTCCGGTTCCGTCTCGGCATATCCGCAACGGGATTGATTTCATGGATGAAAAAGTCGATTTGGTCGGTTTGGCCGCGATCGTTCGCAGAGCCGGGGCTTCCGCAATCGATCCCTGATCGGTGGTGCCCTGCGGCGGAACGAAGCGTTGTTGCCGGCGTTGGGGTGCGTGGTCCTTCGGGCAGTTGATACGGCAGGCTCCTTGAAGCTCTCCGTGTATGGTCAGCACTCCGTGAAGTGGCGCTACCCAGAACCGGCCATGTCATGCCTTCCGAACCGAGGATGGTCGCCCCGACCGCCTCCGATTCCTTTCCGAACGGTCAGGACTTCCTTACCGGCGCCGCCAGGTGTGATCTGGGTGGATGCAAGGAGATCGGCGGACCTTGTCGAGATTTCCGACCGAACTGAAACCGATACCCCGGCGCTTGGCCAACAACCCAGATCCTGTGAGCTCCCTTGATATGCCTTTGATCCCCACGCCCATCCGCATTCTCGTTGTCGAGGATGAAACGTTCATTCGCATGGATGTGGTCGAGACCCTCTCCGCAGCCGGTTTCGAAACGCTGGAGGCCACCAACGCGGACGAAGCCATTCAGATGCTGGAGAACCATCTCGAAATTCGGCTTGTGTTCACCGACATCGATATGCCCGGCATGATGAACGGCTTGAAACTGGCGGCGGCCGTCAGGGACCGTTGGCCGCCGGTCAAGATCATCGCAACGTCGGGACATTTCAAGTTGCAGGACGGCGATCTTCCGGCGGATGCCCGGTTCTTCCCGAAACCCTACGAGGCAACGCAGATCATCGATGCGGTCCGGGAATTGACCCGCGCGATGTGATCGCAGCCGGAGCGCGCAGCGCAGCCGGGCGCCGATTACTTCGACGGCAAGGTCCGGGCGAAAGCCAGAACGTCAATGGCGTCCTGGAGCGGAAAACCGCGCAGGTTGATCATCACCACGCCCGGATGTGCGTTACGAATTTTGTGCAGCACCTCGTGCGGGAATTTGTTGGCTTCGGTGCCGACATATGCCGGCTCCTTGGCGGCACCCCAGTCAAGTGCGCGACCGTCGAATCCGTGACAGGCGGCGCAGGTGGTCTGAAATAGTCCGGCACCCCGCACGGGATCGCCTCTTGCAGTTCCGGTTTTCAGGTCGATCAGACGGTCGGCATTATCCTGTCCCCGGCTGACGAAGATCGCCACGCGCTGCACTTCCTCGTCGTTGATCAGTTCCCGCTTGTAGCTGTGAGGTTCAGCCCGCAGCAGCGCCGCGATGCGGTTTACGTCTCGCCCCACAGCCCCGCGTATGCCCTTGATACCGGTGTAGCGCTCGCCGCTGCCGTACAGTCCGTCCTTGCCGTTATAGTCCCAGCCGTGACATTCCACGCAGCGCCAGGTATTCGCGCCGGTGCGTTTCCCGGCCCCGGGATAGGCAGGATGCGTACCCTCCGGCTTCCTGCGGTCGAGGGCATCCCACCAGTTGTCATAGATACGCCCGCCCGCCGCGCGCAACCAGATTTCGGTGGGCTGCGGTGGCGCGCGATGGACGAAATCGGCGAGGTTGCTATGCTCCGCGGGCCCGGCAGCGCCTTTGCCGTCCTGCGCGTGAAGCATCTGGATGGCCGACAGCAGCGAGCCGGCAACAACCAGCATTCCGAGAGTTCGGCGGCTCGCGTCCATCGCACCATGATCCCCGAGCGTTGAATCCTGCGCCACAACGGCTGCCCTTTGGTACGATTACTCCCCCATCCCCGATCTTCGTATTGATTTGAATCAATCGAGCGGCAGCTCTCCGGTAGCGATGCTCCGCGCAGCAAAGCCGCCCCTGGGATCAACGCTTCGCAATTATCCGACCTGTCATTCCCACGTCACGGGGGCTTGATAGTCGGTAGGAGTGAACAATGACCGGTTTTGTTCGGATCAGCCGAACATGCGGCCGCTGCGCTCCGAGGTCCGACATGTTATCGCTTTCGAATGTGGCCGTTACATATCCCAACGGCGTTGTGGCGCTGCGGCCTACCAGCGCGGTGTTTCACCGCGGCAAATTCATCGTGCTGCTCGGCACCTCCGGCGCCGGCAAATCGACCTTGCTGCGCAGCCTGAACGGGCTGGTGCGACCGACCTCCGGCGAGGTTCGTGTCGAAGGGCACGGATCGATTTTCTCCAGCCGGGCCCAGTTGCGGGATCACCGGCGGCGCACCGGCATGGTGTTCCAGCAGCATCACCTGATCGGCCGGCTGTCGGCGCTCGACAACGTCCTGACCGGACGACTCGCCGCGCATGGCGCGCTGCGCTCGATGTTTCCGCTGCCGCGCGCCGACCGCCTGCTGGCGCTGGAGGCGCTCGACCGGGTGGGTCTGGCCGACCGGGCGCTGCACCGCGCCGACCAGCTTTCCGGCGGGCAACAGCAGCGCGTCGGCATCGCCCGCGCCATGGCGCAGAAGCCGGAGATCGTGCTGGCCGACGAGCCCGTCGCGAGCCTCGATCCCGCCACCTCGGTCCGGGTGCTGGAGGACCTTCACCGGATCTGCCGCGAGGACGGCATCACCGCGATCGTCAGCCTGCATCAGGTCGATCTCGCCCGCCAGTTCGCCGATCACATCATCGGCCTCGCCCAGGGCCGCATCGTCTTCGACGGCGCGCCCGATCAACTCGGGTCGCTCACGCTCAATCATATCTACGCGACGGAACGCCAGAGCCTGGCGCAGGCCGCCTGACCGAACCCTTCAACAGGATGGAGAGAATACATGATTCGACGCCGTGATTTCCTGATGGCATCGGTCGCGACCGGCCTCGGCCTGCTCGCAGGTCCCGCCTTCGCCGACAAGGCCAACCCCGACAAGCTGCGTGTCGCGCTGCTTCCGGACGAGAATGCCGCGACGCTCATCCAGAACGCGCAGCCGCTCAGGGTCTACCTGGAGGGCGTGCTGAAGAAGCCGGTCGAGATCATCGTCACCACGGATTACTCCTCGATGATCGAGGCGATGCGGTTCGGGCGGATCGAGGTCGGATATTTCGGCCCGTTCTCCTATGTGCTCGCCAAGTCCAAGGCGCCGGAAATCGAGCCGTTCGGCGTCGGCGTCGAAAAGGGCAAGCCCAATTACCAGTCGATCCTGATCGCCACCGCCGACGGTCCGGTGAAGGAAATCGCCGACATCAAGGGCAAGCCGTTCGCGTTCGGCGACCGGGCCTCGACGTCGAGCCATCTGGCGCCGCGCGCCCATCTCGCCAAGCAGGGACTGATCGGCGATGCCGACTACAAGGTCGTTCATCTCGGCCAGCACGACGCGGTCGCGCGCGCCGTCGCCGCCGGCCAGGTGCCCGCGGGGGCTCTCTCGGAGCAGATCTATCGCGTTCTGGTCGAGACCAAGAAGGTCGATCCCGCCAAGCTCAGGCAGCTTGCGCTGTCAGATCCGATCCCGAACTATCCGCTGACGATGCAGGGCTACCTCAAGCCCGAACTCAAGGACGCGATCAAGAAGGCGTTCCTCGAACTCAAGGATCCCGAGATCCTCAAGCTGTTCCGGGTCGAGCGGCTCGCGCCAGCCACCGACAAGGACTACGACGTCTTGCGCGACATGGCGAAGATTCTCAATCTCGATATCGCCAAGCTCGGGTGAATGGCATGAGCGCATCCGGGTCCTTCGATACAATTCTTGCCGAAGAACGCCGCTCCGCCTTGCGTGGGGCGGGGCTTCTGGCCGCGATCATCGCCGTCTGCGTCATCGCGTTGGGTGTGACGGGATTTTTCGACCTCCAGCGCTTCATCGAGAGCGGCCCGGCGATCAGCCAGCTTGCCGACGAAATGATCCCGCCCGATTTCGGGCGCTGGCAGTCCTGGCTGCGGCCGCTATTTGACACCCTTGCCATGTCGATCGCGGGCACGGCGCTCGCGGTCGTCTTCTCGCTGCCGCTAGCGCTGTTGGCCGCCCTGAACACCAGCCCGCACCCAGTTGTCTGTTTTGCCGTCCGAACCCTTTTGGCGTTCCTCCGTTCCGTGCCGGAGATCATCCTTGGCGTGCTGTTTGTGGCTGCCGTCGGCTTTGGCGCATTGCCCGGCGTGTTGGCCCTTGCGCTTCACTCGGTCGGGATGGTCGGCAAGTTCTACGCTGAGGCGATCGAACATGTTGACCCCAAACCTCTGGAAGCGGCGCGAGCGGCCGGCGCGACGCCGCTGCAGGTCATCGCGCATGCGGTCCTGCCGCAGGTCCTGCCGCAGCTCACGGACGTGACGATCTATCGCTGGGAGTATCATTTCCGCGCCTCGGCCGTGCTTGGCATCGTCGGAGCCGGCGGGATCGGGTTCGAGCTGATCGCGGCCTTGCGCCTGCTGAACTATGATCAAGTATCGGCGATACTGCTGTCGATATTAGCCTGCGTCGTCGCCGTCGACAGCATCGGCGCATCTCTCCGAAAGTCTCTAAAATGACAAGCGCGCCATCGGCGGCCTTGCCTCTTGTTGTCCTGACCAGCCGGTCCTTCGACGAAACCCGCGCGACGTTCGATGGCGCGGCGCGTGTTCTGTCCAACCAGGCGGTCGAGCCTTGGCCGCGCGAGTCGCTCATCGAGCGCTGCCAAGGCGCGTCCGCTCTCATGGCGTTCATGCATGATTACATCGACGGCGCTTTTCTCGATCGATGCCCCGATCTGCGGATTATCGGCGCAGCGCTGAAGGGCTATGACAACATCGACGTCGAGGCGGCGACCGAGCGCGGCGTCTGGGTCACCATCGTGCCCGACCTGCTGACCGTGCCGACGGCAGAGCTGGCGGTCGGGCTCACGATCGCGCTCGGACGCCATATCCGGATCGGCGACGAGCGAATCCGGCATGACGGCTTCACAGGATGGCGGCCGCAGTTCTACGGCACTGGGCTATCGGGCTCGACCGTTGGGCTCGTCGGGTTTGGCCAGGTGGGGCAGGCCATCGCGCGATGCTTGTCGGGCTTCAACTGCAGGCTGATCGCCTGCGACGCGCAGGAGCGCGAGATATCCCAGCCCATCGAGATGGTGGCGCTGCCGGCTTTACTGGCGCAGGCCGACATCGTGATCCTGGGACTCCCGCTGACCCCAAGCACTCTCTCTCTAATGGACGCCGCCACCATTGCCCAGATGAAACCGGGTGCTCTTCTGGTCAATCCAGCCCGCGGGTCACTCGTCGATGAGCAAGCTGTCGCCGATGCCCTCGATAGCGGTCGACTGGGCGGCTACGCTGCGGACGTCTTCGAATGCGAGGATTGGGCGAGGCCCGATCGACCTCTGGCGATCCATCCTCAACTGATCGCGCAACGGGACCGCACTATCCTGACGCCCCATCTCGGCTCGGCAGTGACTCTAGCGCGGCGCCAGATCGAGCTATCGGCCGCGCATAGCATCCTTCAAGCTCTAGCCGGGTCCACGCCTGACGGCGCGGTCAACCAACCTAATATCTGATTTGCTCTCTGGAAGACGTCTGATCGATGCTGAATCTTGTCCATGCGCGAACCTTTCTAGCAATCGTCGAGACGCGTGGGGTGAGATCGGCTGCGCGTCAGCTCGAACTCGCGCCGTCGACGATCATCGATCACATCCGCCAGTTGGAAGAGGAACTGGCTGTTCCCCTGCTCGATCGCCAGACCCGAGAGGCCAGAACAACGGCGGAAGGGGAGCGTTTCCTGCCCATCGCGCGTGCGCTCGTCGAGACAGCCGAGCGCGCACCTGCCCTGTTACGCGGTCGCCGTTTGCGAGTTGTCTCCTCGAGCAATGTCGGCATCTACATGCTGCAGCCATCGATCGCGGATTTTCAGACCACGACCGGCATCATTGTCGAAACCTGGATTGGCCCCAATCCCGATGCGATCGACCGCATAGGGCGCGGCGAAGCCGATCTTGCCGTGCTCGAATGGTGGGACGAGCGAAAGGGCTTCTCGGCCCGGACATGGGCATTTGAACCGCTCGTCATCATCGTTGCACCCGGTCATCGCTGGGGCGGGCTTGACGCGCTCACGGTCGAGGAGTTGCTCACAGAGCCACTGCTGGGTGGTGAGCCTGGGACAGGGACAGGCCGGCTGCTGCGTGAGCAGCTTGGACCGCTAGCGGATCGACTGATAACGATCGGCGGTTTGGGGAGCACGGAGGCTGTCAAGCGAGCCGTGCGCGCGGGTCGCGGAGCTTCCGTCGTGATGAGGTCGGCCGTTTCGGACGAGATTGCGGCTCATCAACTGGTAGCGCTGTCCTTGCGCGGGATCGCGCTGTCCAAAGAGATCAAGATGGTTGTCCCAGAGGCTCTGCCATCCACGGCTCCCGCCATGAGTTTTTTCGCGGAAGCCGGTCCGGAGCGATCGTACCCGGTAGTGTGAGGGCGATCACTCGCCCTCACCGGCATGAGGCAAGGCTCAGGTCATTCGCTTGATCTCGGCATAGGCGCCCTTGGTCCGTAGGATAATGGTGACGGGCTTCGCTCCCCGGTTGCGCCAGAACCAGCCATGGCCGCCATCGAACTCAGCGGTCAGCACGCCGGTATCGCCTGCCACCGCGCGGCCGGTCTTGTAGCTCTTCTCTTTGGCGCCGGGGCCGGGCGTGCCGTGCATGTCGTAGTTCACGACGCCGTCCTTGACGCTCCAGTCGAACGTGACCTGCGCGCCCTTGACCATGGTCAGCTTGTATTCGACGCCCTTGGTCGGCTCCAGCGTGATCACCGTCTCGTCAGTCTTCTCAGCTTGGGCGAGAACGACCCGTTCGCCGGCCTGTGCAGGCGAGACGAGGAGCCCGGCCAGCGTGGTCAGCAGGCTTGAACGCTGGTCCGGCGAAGGCGTCGCTGGGGCCGGCTGAGCCGGCGTGGTCGAACCGTCCTTCAGGCGGTCTGCCTCGGCT
>NZ_JAUYQU010000030.1 GCF_030697065.1 Bradyrhizobium sp. | reverse complement strand
CGCTTGCCGCGCAGCTTCGGTCTGTCCTGCAAGGCGGCGGCGAGTGCCGCGGCGCCGGCGCCTTCGGCGAGATTGTGGGTATCGGTCCAGTAGGCGCGGATCGCGGCGGCCACCTCGTCGTCGCCGACCTGCACGATGCGCGAGCAGCCGTTGCGGATGATCGCCAGCGCATCGGGATCGGGCACCCGCGTCGCCATGCCATCGGCCAGCGTGTTGCTGCTCTCGGTGGTGACGACCGTGCCGGCCGCAAACGACAGCGCATAGGACGGCGCTTCGGTGGACTGCACGCCGACGATCTCGGTGGACAGGCCGAGCAGGTCGCGCGCCAGGATGCAGCCGCAGACGCCCGAACCCTGCCCGATCGGCACGTAAAGCACATCGAGATCCGGCGCCTTCCGGAACAATTCGAGCGCGTAGGTCGCGACGCCGAGCACCAGGTTCGGGTGAAACGCCGGCACGATCTGGAATCCCGTGGCCCCGGCGCGGCGAATCGCTTCCTCGCGCGCGGCCTGAAAATCCTCGCCATACTCGACGAGTTCGGCACCTAGCGCGCGCATGCTGCGGTTTTTCTCGACCGAGTTGCCGGATGGCACGTAGATCGTCACCGGCAGACGGTAGCGGCTCGCGGCAAAGGCCAGGCTCTGGCCGTGATTGCCCCGGGTCGCCGAGATGATTCCGATGGCGCCGGGCTGCTCGCGCTTCAGCCGGTCGACATAGACCAGCCCGCCGCGCACCTTGAAGGCGCCGATCGGCGTGTGGTTCTCGTGCTTGACGATGACGTCGGCGCCGAGCCGCTCCGACAGCAACGGCCACGCCAGCGCCGGCGTCGGCGGCATCGCCGCGCCGACGACGCCGTGTGCGTTTTCCAGTTGCTGCAGATCAAACATCGGTCGCCTCAACCAGTCCTACTCGTCGTCCCCGCCAACGGGTCGGCGCGTCGCGCCGCCCGATGACTGGCTCCAGCGGGGACCCTGTTATCGCAGGCGTCCGCGATAGAACCTCTCCGCCGCGGCGTACTGGATCGTCCGGTCAAGCCGGACGATGACAGTGGAATTTGCGGCGCGTGGTTCGCGAAAGCCTCTAACATCGCTCACA
>NZ_JAUYQU010000310.1 GCF_030697065.1 Bradyrhizobium sp. | reverse complement strand
GCGCGATGGTTTAGGCTTATACGTGGTCTCCCCGGCGATCGGCTTTCTTGCCGCCGTCACTTGCGGGACTGACCGCAAGCTTGACACCAGCACCGAGGTGTCAGGACCGCACGATTTCACATCCGCTTCAGGCACTCGGGTCAAGAGCGCCATCCGCGTCCACCGCATCCCCGCCCCGCACTGGTGACCTTGCGCAACGCCCCTCGGAGTGGGACGGGATGGCCAGACATATAGCGCGATCCATACTTCTGGTAAACAGAATTATTTTCGTGCGAGGGGCTTGACATGTGATTCCGATAAACCGAAGCGATTTGCCCGTCGGGTCGTTTTGTCGCGGCGGCTGATCAAATCGGCCTTTTCGCGCAGCCTGCCGACCGGCGAACGGATTTCAGACAGCCGCGCCGCCAAGGGCGAACGCGGCATCTGGCAGCGGCGCTATTGGGAGCATACCATTCGCGACGAGAACGATTTCGCGCGGCACGTCGATTACGTCCATATCAACCCCGTCAAGCATGGGCTGGCGCCGCGGGTCAGGGATTGGCCGTATTCATCGTTCCATCGTATGGTGAAGCTCGGAATCTATCCCGAGGATTGGGCCGGTGATGTCAGGGATCATGGAGGAGATTTTGGCGAAAGGCCGTAAGTCGTGAAATAAGGTGATGGGTTTCGCAAGGGCTCAACCCATCCTACAGGCTGATTTGCCCGTCGGGTCGAAAATGCCGGCACTGGTTCTTCAAACAAAAATGCCCGGCGATCGCTCGCCGGGCATCCTGTTGGTGTGACGCCGCAGCGTCGGTTTACTTCTTCACCAGCGGGCAGACGCTCTTGTCGAGCGGAATGAACGCTTCTTCCGCCGGGATGGTGGCGACCAGCTTGTAGTAGTCCCACGGCGCCTTGGATTCCGAGGGCTTCTTCACCTCGAACAGATAGGCCGGGTGGATCTTGCGGCCGTCGGCGCGGATCGAGCCCTTGCCGAACAGATCGTCGTCGGTCGGCATTTCCTTCATCTTGGCGACGACCGCGCGGCCGTCGCGCGGATTGCCGCCGAGCGCTTCCAGCGCCTTGAAGTAATGGATCAGCGAGGAATAGACGCCGGCCTGCACCATGGTCGGCGGGCCCTTCTTGTGCTTTTCGTTGAAGCGCTTGGTAAAGGCGCGGGTCTTGTCGTTGGCATCCCAGTAGAACGTCTCGGTGAAGTTCAGGCCCTGCGCGACCTTCAGCCCGAGCGAGTGGATGTCGGTGATGAACAGCAGCATGCCCGCGAGCTTCTGGCCGCCGGCGACGATGCCGAATTCCGCCGCCTGCTTGATCGAGTTGGTGGTGTCGCCGCCGGCATTGGCGAGACCGATGATCTTGGCCTTGGTGCTCTGCGCCTGCAGCAGGAAGGAGGAGAAGTCGGCGTTGTTGAGCGGATGCCGGACGTTGCCGAGCACCTTGCCGCCATTGGCGGTGACCACCGCTGCGGTATCGCGCTCCAGCGCGTGACCGAAGGCGTAGTCCGCGGTCAGGAAGAACCAGCTGTCGCCGCCGGATTTCACCAGCGCCTTGCCGGTGCCGTTGGCGAGCATCCAGGTGTCGTAGACCCAGTGCACCGTGTTCGGCGAGCACTGCGCGCCGGTGAGATCCGAGGAGGCCGAGCCGGAGTTCAGGTTGACGACGTTCTTGTCCTTGGCGAGGTTGGCGATCGCAAGGCCGACGCCTGAACTGGCGAGATCGACGAACACGTCGACCTTGTCGACATCGATCCACTGCTTGCCGATATTGACGCCGACGTCGGGCTTGTTCTGATGGTCGGCCGAGACCAGGTCGATCTTCCAGCCCTTGGCCAGCAGCCCGGAATCCTCGATCGCCATTTGCGCGGCGACGGACGAGCCGGGGCCGCCGATATCGGCATAGAGGCCGGACTGGTCGCCGAGGCTGCCGACCTTGACGACCTTTTCCAGCTTGGCCTGCGCGAACGCATTGCCTGACAACACCAGGCTCGTGGTCAGCACCAGGGCGGCGATCGATCGTTTCTTCATTATTCCTCCAAAGGATGTTTTTGAAATTCGCGCCAGATGACCGGCGCGAGCGGGCATTATGCCGTGCATTCCGCCGGCCGCATAGCCATGTGCGAAAACAGCGCCGCGCGGCCGGAATATTTCACGTCACGGAGAATTGCGTGTCAGGCGGCCGTCTGAGCGCCAGAAATAGCGCACGCCGACATAGACGATGACGAGACCGATGAAAATCTGCGCCACGGGGAGCCGGGGCCTTGCCTGCGGACCGCCGGCGTTCCCTTGGGCAGTCCTTTGGGCGGTCCTGGCCGGCTTCGGCGCCGGC
>NZ_JAUYQU010000284.1 GCF_030697065.1 Bradyrhizobium sp. | reverse complement strand
TTGCAAGTAAATAGCCCCATGTTCAAACGAATTCTGATCGCCAATCGCGGCGAGATCGCCTGCCGGATCATCAAGACCGCCCGCCGCATGGGGATCGCGACGGTCGCGGTCTATTCCGAGGCCGACCGCGACGCGTTGCATGTCGAAATGGCCGACGACGCCGTGCTGATCGGCCCGCCGGCAGCCGCCGACAGCTATCTGGTGATGGAGAAGATCATCGAGGCCTGCCGCAAGTCCGGCGCGGAAGCGGTGCATCCCGGCTACGGATTCTTGTCCGAGCGCGAGGCCTTTCCGCGCGCGCTCGGCGAGGCCGGGATCGTCTTCATCGGCCCCAATGCCGGCGCGATCGCCGCGATGGGCGACAAGATCGAGTCGAAGAAGGCCGCCGCGAAAGCCAACGTCTCCACCGTGCCCGGCCATCTCGGCGTTATCGAAGACGCAAAGCACGCGGTGAGGATCGCCGACGAGATCGGCTATCCCGTCATGATCAAGGCTTCCGCCGGCGGCGGCGGCAAGGGCATGCGGATTGCGCATTCGACTTCCGAAGTCGCCGAGGGCTTCGGGCTGGCCACGGCGGAAGCCAAGTCGTCGTTCGGCGACGACCGCGTCTTCATCGAGAAATTCATCGTCGATCCCCGCCATATCGAAATCCAGGTGTTGGGCGACAAGCATGGCAACGTGATCTATCTCGGCGAGCGCGAATGTTCGATCCAGCGCCGCAATCAGAAAGTGATCGAGGAAGCGCCGTCGCCGCTGCTCGACGAGACCACCCGCCGCCTGATGGGCGAACAGGCGGTCGCCTTGGCAAAAGCGGTGAACTATGATTCCGCGGGCACGGTCGAGTTCGTCGCCGGCCAGGACAAGAGTTTCTATTTCCTCGAGATGAACACGCGGCTGCAGGTCGAACATCCCGTCACCGAACTGGTCACCGGGATCGACCTGGTCGAGCAGATGATCCGGGTCGCCGCCGGCGAGAAGCTGGCGCTGGCGCAAAAGGACGTCACTTTGACCGGCTGGGCGGTGGAGTCGCGGGTCTATGCGGAAGATCCGTTCCGCAATTTCCTGCCCTCGATCGGGCGGCTGGTGAAATACCGCCCGCCGGTCGAAAGCTCCCGCGACGGCATCACGGTTCGCAACGACACCGGCGTGCAGGAAGGCGGCGAGATCTCGATCTACTACGATCCGATGATCGCCAAGCTGGTGACCCATGCGCCATCGCGCGCCGCCGCCATCGAGGCGCAGTCGACCGCGCTGGATTCCTTCTACATCGACGGCATCCGCCACAACATTCCGTTCCTGTCGGCGCTGATGAACCATCCGCGCTGGCGCGCCGGCAATCTCTCCACCGGCTTCATTGCCGAGGAGTTTCCCGGGGGATTCGCGGTGCGCGTGCCCGAGGGCGAGATCGCCCGCCGGCTGGCGGCGATCGGCGCCGCCATCGACCACGTGCTCGGCGAGCGCAAGCGGCGGATTTCCGGCCAACTGACGGGCAGGGCGGTGCAACGTGAGGGCCGCCGCGCGGTCTGGCTGGAGCGCAACGAGATCGCGCTCGACATCCTGCGTGAAGCCGAAGGCATCGCCGTGCGCTTCATCAATGCCGACGGCACCCAGGGACATCCGCATCATATCGTCTCGCCCTGGGCGCCGGGCGATCCGGTCTGGCAGGGCACCATCGACGGCCATCCGGTGGCGATGCAGGTGCGGCCGATCCCCAATGGCATTCGCCTCGCGCATCAGGGTTTCGAGGTCGCGGTCAACGTCTTCACCGAGAGCGAGGCCCAGGCCGCGCGGCTGATGCCGGTCGGCGTCAAGGCCGATACCGGCAAGAAGCTGCTGTGTCCGATGCCGGGTCTCGTGGTGTCGATCGCGGTCGCCGAAGGCCAGGAAGTCAAATCCGGCGAAACCCTGGCGGTGGTCGAGGCGATGAAGATGCAGAACGTGCTGCGCGCCGAGCGCGACGGCACGGTCAAGAAAATTCATGCCGCCGCCGGCGCGACCCTGGCGGTCGACGCGCTGATCCTCGAATTCGCATGACACTGTCATTCCGGGGCGATGCGTAGCATCGAGCCCGGAATCTCGAGATTCCGGGTCTGGTGCTTACGCACCATCCCGGAATGACGAATTTCGATAGAGGTGACACATGACTTTCCGCAAGCGCCGCGAAGCGTTGCGTTCGATCCTGTCGGGATCATCGTGCATTCGGCCCGGTTCGGTGTATGACGCGACATCGGTCCGCATCGCCGCGGACCTCGGCTTCGAGCTCGGCATGTTCGGCGGCTCGGTGGCCTCGCTCGCCGTGTTAGGCGACCCCGATATTACGCTGATCACGCTCACGGAACTCGCCGAGCAGATGCGCCGGATGTCGCGCGCGGCCGACCTGCCGGTGCTGGTCGATGCCGACCACGGCTATGGCAACGCGCTCAATGTCCGGCGCACGGTGCAGGAGCTGGAGGCCGCCGGCGCCGCCGGCATGACCATCGAGGATACGCTGCTGCCGCAGGCGTATGGCGTGGCCGAACCGCAGCTCATCCCGATCGAGGAAGGGATCGGCAAGATGAAGGCCGCGGTCGATGCGCGACGCGATCCGGCACTGGTGATTATGGGCCGGACGGCAACGCGGGGCGGCGGGCCGAACGCCACCAGCTTCGACGATTGCGTGGCCCGTGCCAGGGCCTACGAGGCGACCGGCGTCGACGCGCTGTTCTTTACCGGGCTAACGACGCGAAAACAGGTCGAGACGATCAAGGCGGCGACCAAATTGCCGATCGTGCTGGGCAATCCCCAAGGCGAGCTGGACGATACGGCATTCCTGGCCGGCCAGCGGGTGCGGATCGCCCTGCAGGGCCACGCGCCGTTCGCCGCCGCCACGCAGGCGGTCTACGAAACGCTTAAAGCGCTGCGCGAAGGCCAGCCGCCGAAGGCCCTGAAGGGCCTTGCGTCATCCGATCTGACCGGCCGCGTCACCCGCGAGGCCGAGGTGAAGGCGCGCAGCGCAAAATTCCTCGGTCTGAAGAATCCGGGCTCGTAAAATAGATGAGCGGCGCGATCCGCAAGGTGACGATCCGGGGCCGGGTGCAGGGCGTCGGCTATCGCGCCTGGGTCGAACATCGGGCGAGGGTGCATGATCTCGAGGGATGGGTGCGTAACCTCGGCGACGGCAGCGTCGAGGCGCTGTTTGCCGGGCCGGCGGACGCGGTCGCCGCCATGGTGGAGCGATGCCGGCGCGGGCCGTCGTCGGCGCATGTCGATGCGGTCACGGAACAGGCCGCAGATGCCGATGCACTGAACCTGCGGCGGGCGGGCGAGCGGTTCTCGGTGCTGCCGACGAACTAGCTGGCAATTGTTGAGTATTCAAAAGTATCGAAATTCTTGCTTGGCCAGATCTCGTGTCGGGAAGCCTGGATCCCGCCGACCTGGAGGCGATGATAGCTGCTTGAATGGACTTGTCTTGTGGCGCCGCGCCGGGTCAGGGACAGCAGCCGCTGGCGGCTGTTATTGGGATGGGCCACCCCCTTGCGCGGATCTTGTTGATTTGTCGGCCACCGTGCTGCGCGGCCGACAATCTCATGACCGGGAATGATCGGGTCTTGATGTCGGGCGGTTCCAAATCAATGAAGTGAAGGTCGGTTCGGCAGACTCGGCACAGGCATTGCTCGACGCGAATTTCGTTGCCGCCTGGATGCGGCTCATCCCGCTCCTGAAGCCGAAGTAGCGATCCACGAGAGGCGAAGGCCATCGCCCGCAAATTGATTCGCCCGCCCTCCGCGCACGCAGCCGTCAATGCGACATCAGGGTCGGGACCGTCATGGATTGGAGCATGTCGCGCGTGACGCCGCCCAGAATGCGCTCCTGCAGCCGCGAATGACCATAGCCGCCCATCACGATCAGATCGAGACTGTCGTCCGCCGCGATCGACAGGATGCTCGGTTGGATTTCGGCGTGGTCGGCATCCATCTGCTGGATTCGTACGGTGACGCCATACCGCGCCAAATGGGCTGACACGGCCTTTGCGGATGCCTCAGCCGGTGCCCGTTCATTGATGCTGATAATGGTGATGGCGGTCGCCCGGGTCAGGAACGGCGCCGCATCGCGAAGCGCCCGCGCTGCGAGGCGGCTGCCGTCCCACGCAATTCCGATCCGCTTCGCCTCCAAGGGACCTTTGTGGACGTAAGGGACAAAGAGGACCGGTCCTCCCGACTCAAACAATATTTCTTGCGGCATGACGTTGTCGTACGTCTGGCGATCAGGCTCGGGCTGCAGGACGATCGTCAAATCATGCAGCCGCGCCGAGGCGATCACGGCTGCCGCGGCGTCCGCCGGCACGCTGGCCATTGCCCGGGAATTATAGGCGATGCCGGCGTAGCGGGCTTCGGTTTCGAATACCGCAAGCGCTGCATTGGCTCGCGCCAGCGCGCGTTCCCGCTCGATCTCGAAAACTGCGGCGACCGCTGCACCGCCAACATCGACCGGGAAGCCCAGGCTCGTGATTTCATATCCGACCGAAATGGCGCGGAGAAAGGAGGCGTGCGAGACCGCCAGCGAGATTGCGCCGTCGACCACGGGACGTATCAGCCGTTCCGACGGAATAAGAACCAGAACATTCTTCAGCATGGTCGCTCTCCGCGCCTCAAAGGTTGCGGTCGCCGTGTGCCGCATTTTCAATAAAGCGCAAAGTTGAGTTCGCGATTTGATCCAGCTCAAGCCGGCTTCGTTTCGCCCGCATAGACTCCAAAGCGGCTATCGCAGAATGGACTTCCGGGCCATGCGGGTCAAACATCTGACGCAGCGCGCCTCGCGGTGAATCGACGCGAAATACGCGATGGATATTTTCGGAAGGTGACTTCACCACGAATTGTTTGTGTTCTGTTGATCCAGGTCAAGCTTCGCCTCCAACGCGCATTCCTAGGATGTCACTCAAGAATGGAGGCGGATATATCGCCAGATGAAAGCGGCTAGTGATTAGAGAACATTGATGAGTACCAATCGGACATCCCTATTGCGGCAATGGGTGCTGACTATGGTTGGCCTTGTCGCGCTGATTGGGGCGTCCTCACTTCCAGCCCGCACTGCTGAACGAGATGGGGGCATCGTTGTCACTGAAGTTAGAGGCGCGATCGGAGTCGCTGCGACTCGGCTGGTCGTCGACGCGATTGCGAAGGCGCGGCAGGAGAATGCGCGCTATTTGGTGATTCATCTCGATACGCCTGGCGGTCTTGTCGCTGCGACGCGTGATATTGTCCAGCACATCCTGACCTCCCCGATACCTGTGATCGTTTACGTGTCTCCAGGCGGAGCTCGCGCAGCTTCCGCGGGCACGTTCATCGTTTACGCAGCCCACGTCGCAGCAATGGCGCCAGGTACCAATATCGGGGCGGCGACGCCAATTGACCTGGGCGGGCTTCCCGGACTCCCACGGCCAACAGGGCCTCAGCGGGACGAGAAGGACAAGGCCATTCCTGCGGATACAGCCGCCCAGCGCAAGACACTCAATGACACAGTCGCGATGCTGCGCAGTCTTGCCCAGCTACGCGGTCGCAACGTCGAATGGGCCGAGAAGGCCGTGAGGGACGCCGCGACTCTGACCGCAGAGGACGCGCTCAAGGAAAGCGTAATCGATGTGGTTGCCCTTGATCTCGACGACCTGCTCGCGAAAATTGATGGCCGCAAGATCACGATCAATGCTGGCGAGCAGACGATAACGACGACTGGAGCGGAGCGAATCATGTTCGGGCCGGACTGGCGCACACGGCTCCTGGGTGTCATTTCGGATCCCAACGTCGCGTTCATCCTGCTGCTCATCGGCATATACGGAATTTTGTTCGAGTTCTGGAACCCTGGTGGGCTTGTGGCCGGTGTTATCGGCGCGGTCTGCTTGCTGCTCGGATTGACGGCCCTGACCGCGCTTCCGGTGCAATATGCCGCGCTGGGTTTGATCGTGCTCGGTATCGCCCTGATGATCGCAGAGGTGTTTACGCCGGGCCTCGGAATTCTCGGCATTGGCGGGCTGACCGCGTTCGTCACCGGCTCCTTGTTTCTGTTCGATCCGGCCGGAGCCGATATCGACATCTCAGTGTCCTTGCCGCTGATCATCGCCTCGGCAGCGACGACCGGCGCTCTCGCCCTGTTCGCGCTGGGTGCTGCTGTGAAGGCTCGAAGTCGTCCGGCTCTGACCGGCGCAGAACAAATGATCGGAAGCGTCGGAGAGGTGGTCGAGTGGAGCGGCCTTCAAGGCCGCATTCGTGTCCACGGTGAGATGTGGAATGCCCGCGCCGAACTGCCCTTCGCTCCCGGTGACTCCGTGCTTGTCGTTCAACGCGAGAATCTAACGCTTCTCGTCACATCCAAATAAAGGGAGGCTTTGATGCTGTTTCCGCCCGACATTCCGGCCCTTACCGGATTTGCAATACCCATCCTGATCCTTCTCGCTCTGCTTGGCTATTCGTTTCGTATCCTGAGGGAATACGAGCGCGGGGTTGTGTTCATGCTTGGGCGCTTCTGGAAGGTGAAGGGACCCGGACTGGTTATCGTCGTGCCGTTCATCCAGCAGATGGTACGGGTCGACCTGCGAACGCGCGTGCTTGACGTTCCACCCCAGGACGTCATTTCGCGCGACAACGTGTCGGTCCAGGTCAATGCAGTGATCTATTATAGAGTCATGGATCCGGAAAAGGCCATTATCCAGGTCGAGCACTACAACATCGCTACCAGCGAACTGGCGCAGACCACTTTGCGTTCGGTCGTCGGCCAGCACGAACTCGATGAAATGCTTGCGGAACGCACCAAAATTAACGCTGATGTCCAACGTATCCTCGACGAGCAAACCGGCGCGTGGGGCATCAAGGTCACGAACGTCGAGTTAAAGCATATCGATTTGAACGAAATTATGGTGCGCGCCATTGCCAAGCAAGCGGAGGCCGAACGCCTGCGGCGCGCGAAGATTATCGACGCCGAGGGCGAACAGCAGGCGGCGGAGAAACTCGCTGAGGCGGGTGCAATTCTTTCCGGCCGGCCGGAAGCCATGCAACTGCGGTATTTAGGCGCACTGCAGAACATTGCGGGCGAGCGAAGCTCCACGATCGTATTTCCGATACCGATGGACCTGCTCGAGAGGTTTGGGCGGGCCCCGGCGGAAAAATCCGAGAATTAGCGACGTCTGACTGTTATGTCTGCTCGCAAGGGCAAAACAGGGAGGATGCGATTACCGCGCGAGCAAGAAGAGATGATCTGAATGGAGGGATCAGCTCGGGCCGATGTCGGGCACGTCTGCGGAAAGAATACATTTCGTTGATTCAGCGCAAAGACTGGCATTCGCAGCTTGTTGTAAATCTCATCAAACGGAACGTGTCTTCTCCAATGCACCGAGGCCGATTGCGGCAATTATGAGGATGCAGGTGGATATGAGGAGCAAACCGGTGCCGGCGCAGTCTCCACAATCCAGAATTCTCTACGTCACCTCCGAGATGACGGATTTCGTCAAAGTTGGAGGGCTCGGCGATGTGTCCTCGGCCTTGCCCCGTGCCTTGCGCGTCCATCATGATGTCAGAGTCCTGATTCCCGGCTATCGCGAGGTGCTGGCGCACCAGGGAGCAATTCCGGTTGTCGCACGCCTTCCTGCCGCTTCAGGACTACCAGCTTGCGATCTAGGTAAGATCGAGATGCCCGACGGGCTCGTAGTGTATGTTGTCCTGTGTCCGGAACTCTTTGATCGGGAGGGCTCCCCTTACGGCGACCGCTCGGGAGTCGACTGGATCGACAACGATGTCCGTTTCGCGCGTCTCGGTTTGGCAGCAGCGGAGATGGTGTCTGGTGTCGCCGATCTCGACTGGAAGCCGGATCTTCTGCACCTGAACGATTGGCCATCAGCCCTCGCGCCGGCTTTTCTCGCCTGGCGCGGCCATTCCATCCCGACGATCCTCACGATCCACAACCTGGCTTACCAAGGTCTGTTCGGCGCCGAGCGTTTACCCGCGCTCGGGATACCTCAAACTTCATTCCAGATCGACGGCGTGGAATTTCACGGCAAGCTATCCTTTCTCAAGGCGGGCATCTTCTACGCTTCGCATGTGACGACGGTCAGTGCGACATATGCGCGAGAGATTACGACACCTGAATTCGGGTGCGGTCTTGAAGGTCTGCTGCGGGCGCGATCCGATCAAGGGCGGTTAACCGGCATTCTCAACGGGATCGACGAGACCTGGGGTCCGCAGTCTAGTCAGCAACTTTCCGATGCGCTGCAGAGCAGCGACTGGGCTGGAAAACCGGCCAACGCCGAGCAGGTGCGCAAGACGTTCGGGCTTGCGGTTTCCCGCGGTCCCTTGTTCGCCGTGGTGTCGCGTCTGGTCCATCAGAAGGGCATCGACCTCACCATTCAGGCAGCGGAAATCCTTCTGCGCGAAGGCGGACAGTTGGTCGTTACCGGACGCGGCGAGACCCACCTTGAGTCCGCACTGCGGAAACTTGCGGCGCGCCATCCAGGCAAGGTCGGGGTCAGGATTGGGTTTGACGAAGCCAAAGCTCGTCAAATGTTTGCGGGAAGCGATTTTCTGTTGATGCCCTCCCGGTTCGAGCCCTGCGGTCTCAGTCAGATGTATGCGCAGAGCTTTGGAACGCTGCCGGTGGCGTCCAGGACCGGCGGATTGGTCGACACTGTCGAAGATGGAGTGACCGGCTTCCTCTTGAAGGAGACATCGCTCCCCGAACTTCTCGGCGCACTGTATCGCGCCGTGGATATCTTTGCATCGCCCCGAAAGCTCAACGCCATGCGCCGCGCTGCGATGCAGCGCCGTTTCGGATGGGGTTTGTCGGCGCAGCAGTATAGCGACGTTTATGGAACCGCCGCCGCCAGTAGCGCCGGCTGACCTTGAGCGGAACGCGCCCACTGCCTGTTAACTCGCAATACCACGGCGCGAGAAACACAGGCACTGGAGCGATTCGGGCTAATTGGGAGGTGGTGATGAAGAAACTACTACGGTATCGGGCAATGGAAAGTGTGTGCCGTCAACGCGCCACTTTCTGTCCCGAAGAAAGCTGGAAATGGCTTGCTGAAGCCGAGATGTGGAATCACAAAGCATTTGAGTGCCTCGATCCGCCCGAGACAGGCAACGTTGGGACGCGCCGGTCCGCAACGTCGCACACTACCGGCAATCTGTGTGATCGCGCCTACGGTGAGCGTCCTGGATGACGCTGCCAGGTGAGAAATGCGAACCAATGAATGGGAGCTGAGCGGACCATCGAGAGGATGGCTCGGCAGGGCCGAGGCGCAGCAGCAACTCCAGCCCCGCCATTCGCGCTACTGCAGGAGGCTCATATGTCCGTCGATTGCTGCCGCGATGATCTCGCTTCTGCTGTCCGTTATGCGTTGCAGAGCACCCGCGCCATCGCCGCGTGCCCCTTCCATTCAACGGTGAGTGTCCGCGTGGGCGATGACGCAGCCGAGAACCATGCCTGCGTCCGCGCCAGTAAAATAATCAAGAGTGATGGCACGACATGGAGCCGGCAACTTTTGCTCGAAGAGATTAAAAGGCAACTCGGCGATGCAGCAGATGGTGTTTGCCCTGTTTGTGCGCCTCAGAGTTCCTGATTTAGCCCGCATTTCGCACACAACTGAATGCTTTCGCGAAGTGCCCGGGTATTTTTTCATGGCGGCAATCGTGAAGTCGTTGCGGCACAACAACTTTCGCTGATTCGGAGCCCCGATGCGCTTATCTCCGTGAAGTATCCGGCTAGCGATCAAGCCGTCGCTTCCGGCAGGCGGGTGCCCGCCGAACCGAAAACCTCGCCAAAAGCCGTCCGGAGCGCGATATCGAGGTCGGCCCCGGTCAGGGTAAGGCCGAGATCGGCGAGGCTGGTGACGCCGTAGCGCGGGTCCACCACCCCGCAGGGCACGATGGCCTCGAAATGGGTCAGATCGGGCTCCACATTGATCGAGATGCCGTGAAACGAGACCCAGCGCCGCAGCCGGACGCCGATCGCGGCGATCTTGTCTTCGTGCCCCGGCCCCTTGTCCGGCCGCCGGACCCAGACGCCGACCCGGTCCTCGCGACGCTCGCCGCGCACATTGAAGGCCGAGAGCGTCCGGATGATCCACTCTTCCAGGCCCGCCACATAGGCCCGCACGTCGGGCTGCCTTCGTTTCAGGTCGAGCATCACATAGGCCACGCGCTGGCCCGGGCCGTGATAGGTGAGCTGGCCGCCGCGCCCGGTGGCGAACAGCGGAAACCGGGGATCGAGCAGGTCGGCATCCCGGCCGCTGGTGCCGGAGGTGTAGAGCGGGGGGTGCTCCAGCAGCCAGACCAGTTCGGCGGCCTGATGGGCGGCGATCGCGGCGACCCGCGTCTCCATGACCGCCACGGCCTCGGGGTAGGGCACGGGCTGGTCCCCGATCAGCCATTCCACCGCGCCGCCGGCAGGGCCGGAAAACGCCGTCAGATCGAGGTTTTCGCGCGCATTAACCATTGGCTAACCATAACGTGGTGATCTCAAACCAAGCAATTTTGCATTTGTCAGTCAGTCCGGGTCGCCAGTGCCAACCCTCGATAAAGTCAGCGTCGACCTCATGGTGGTGCTCGGCACCACGACCATGCCCATCCATCAGGTAATGCGTCTCAGCCGCGGCGCCATCATCGAACTGGACGCCACCGAGGCGGACGAGGTCAGAATCCTCGCCAACAACCTGCCGATCGCCAGCGGCGTCGTGCTGGTGGACCGCAACCGGATCGCGGTCGAGGTCAAGCAGATGTTGCCGAAATCGCCGGGCACCCGCTAGTGGTTGGCGCTCGATCAATCGTTCCGCAGGCGCGAGACCTGAACGATTCGCCGTCCCAACCCGGCATGGCGCATCTTTTGACGAGGCTCGGCCGGGCCTGGACAAAAATCGCGAAAACAACCCCATGCACAGATAGGGGCAGACCCGGAATCGGGGCTTCCTGCTATGCGGCATCCCGGGGTCACCGGAAAAAGTGTTACCCTTGCCACGGCTCCACCCCGATCTCATCCCGCTCAGCAAGGCGCTCCGGGCCGGGCCGGAATTCCCCCGATATTTCCTTGCATTTCCACAGCTTTCCGCCGGCCGCAATGAACTCCCGGCAGGCCTTGTCCCTCCACCATTGATTTGTTACATCCGCGCCGTTGATCCGGTCCTTGACCGGGTTCGGCCGGATCCTGTGCCGAACTGAAACCAGCGCTCGTGGCGGAATTGGTAGACGCGCTGCCTTGAGGTGGCAGTGAGTAAAATCGTGGGGGTTCGAGTCCCTCCGAGCGCACCACGCTCAAAAACCAGTGTTGAAATCGTTGAAGATTCGTCTGGGAAAAGTGTTCGCGACGGAGCTTTACGGCACTGCCAGAGCTTGGCTATGCCTGAGCCAACCGCGCCTTTAAGTGAGATTCAAGGCGTCGGGGCGTATATGGTCTGCGCAAATTGTGCGGGATCAGGTGGACCTGCCTGAATTGGGTAGGCGGGGCTGGTGGGCCAAGAAACGGTTCAGGACAAGATGGGGCCTGCGTGTGCGTCGCCTTCGACGCCATGGCCTTCCAACAGCACGATCCGATACCGACGCGGCTTGCTGAAGCGGTGACCGTGATCGACGGCCACCGCGCCGTCAAGCTATCGGCGGCTCGCCCAAATTCGCGAGCTGAGCGTGACGATTCAAGTAAAAGATGAATCCTGGACGGGATCGCCGAGCGGAATTCGGCACCAAATGCAGGTCATTTCGTTTTCACAGACCAGTTCAAAGCTTCCGCTAAGCGCCCGAACCTTTCCAGCTTTGGCATGTCGGAGCACGTTAGTCACCCTTTCCTGAATGACACGATACACGGTATGCGACAGCAGACTGTCTATCTTGCCAAGGCGAGGATCGATATCGGCCGTTTGCTTAGTTTGGGGCCCTGCGACCGTACGTTTCGCAGCAGAGTATCAATGCTTTCCACCAAGCCCAGTTCGTCGATGTAGAGCGGCCGGAGCCGATCCAAGATACGCCGGTTCGCCTGCTGCAGCGCTTCCACCGATTGGAGGACACTCCAGATCAAAGCATCGAGCTGCGCCTGCGGTCCGGCTCCGCGACGAAGTTGAGCTTTTCCATCAAGAGGGTGGATCGGGAACATTCGGCAATATTCATGGTTAGCTTCCAGCATCGAGCGCTCCGCATCGCATGCGAAACTGGAGGAAATATCATGAAGAAATTTCTGATCGCCGGGGCTATTGCCGCGTCCGCGACCGCTGCCTTTGCCCAGAACACGACCGTTTCTACCGAGTACTACGTGGTCCGGGATGAGGCGACGAAGAAGTGCACTATCGTCGACAAGAAGCCGACTTCCACTACGACGATCGTCGACAACGGGGTGTTCAAGACCAGAACGGAGGCTGAAACCGGCATGAGGACCATGAAAATTTGCACCACGAACTGAGTCCCCGTAGACCCGTGATGGGCCACTAGGCGAAGGCCTGCCGCCCGTCATCTTTTCTGCATCATCCCTGCCGGCAGCCTCCGGCAGGGATTTTCCTTGTGCGAGGTACGAGAAATGCCAAATCCGGGAACAAGTGGCAATTGTCGACGTTTGTTTTCATGCAGGGCTATAGGAGGAGGCGAACATGCCCGTACTGATTTTGTGGGCCGTTCCGGCCTTTATTGGCATCGGCGGCGTGGGATATTTCCTGGTTCGCGATGTGAATTGAGCTGTTTGAAAGAGTCAGACCGCGGAGGCCGGACGGCTTTTCTTCCGATCCATTGCGTGCCGCGAAACAAACTTGTCGAGCTGGACAAAAGAGGGCGCATGGACGAATTCGAGCAACTGGCCACCGCAATGATGGTCGTGGTATTCGCGGCGGTGATGATAGTAGTCGGGCACTTGTACATGGAAAGTCAAGCGCGCAAGCCGCCGATCGCGGGAGCACAGATGGCGTCGATGCGGACTTCGCCACTCTGAAGATCTCCTCACGTGCCCTTACCGTGCTGGCCGGCGAGCCCAGTAAAAAAAAAGGTCACCTTCGAACAGTGTTGGGCTGCAAGTTGCTTTCATTGCGTCACGTTGCCGGCTGATCTTCATTATCGGTACGCGTACCACATGCCTGCTCGGACAGGGGCGACTGCAACGCCGTCGCCTCGTCCCATGGCGCTGCATCCAGACATCGCGCTCTTCTTCCGCAGTCAGGATCAAAATGGGATCGATTCGACGATCGCGTTCGGTCCGGCGTCAGAAAGCCTTCTCGGTGTGAGTTCGCCTGCGCCATCGTCTTCCAGCCGAAGATCGAAGCTACCGCGCCGTGCCATTCTGGGCGGCAACGGTCGCGCCGGCCTTGGGCAGGCCGCGGGCGCAACCAGAACGCCGGCGGCAA
>NZ_JAUYQU010000238.1 GCF_030697065.1 Bradyrhizobium sp. | reverse complement strand
GAAGGCGGGTGGTCGGTCAGCGACGAGAACCGCGATTTCAGTGCATCGTCATCGACCGCGATGCGATGCACGAGATCGGGAACGTCACGCGGGTCCGGCAGACGGTCGGCCAGGCCGGCCTCATGGATCAACACCCTGGCGCCGCAGTCGGTCAGCACATAGGCGATCTCGGGTTTCTGCTGGCGGGTAGAGAGCAGCACCGTCACCAGGCCGGCATGCGCCGCTGCGAACACCGTCAGGACGAATTCGATGCGGTTGCCGAGCAGCACCGCGACGCGGTCGCCGCCCTGCAGACCGAGCTTCTGAAATCCCGCCGCAATCCCGGCCGATTGCTGCGCCACCTCGCGCCAGGACATCCGCCGCTCGCCGCAGACCAGCGCTTCGCCATCCGGGTTTCGCGCGGCGGCGTCCGCGATCATCGCCCAGATGCTGTTCGGCCGCTGGCAAAATACCGGCACCACGCGGTCGCCGAACCGCGATTCGAGCCGCATGTCGGGAATCGAATGCTGCGACCAGTCCATCGTGCCGCCCCGCCTCAGTCTTGCTCAGCTCTTGCTCAGGTCTTGCTCAGGTCTTGCTCAGCTCTTGGCCTTCATGCCGTAGACATGCTCCGGCCCGGGAAACGCCCGTGAGCGCACGTCGGTGGCATAGCCCTCGATCGCCGCCTCGATCATCGGCCCGAGATTGCCGTAGCGGCGGACGAATTTCGGCGTCCGCGCCGACAGCCCCAGCATATCCTCCAGCACCAGCACCTGGCCGTCGCAGGCAGCACTTGCGCCGATGCCGATGGTGGGGATGGCGATGCTCTCGGTGATCTTCCGCGCCAGCGGTTCGGCGACCGCCTCGATCACCACCGAGAAGGCACCGGCTTGCGAGATCGCCATCGCGTCATTCTCGATCGGCTCCCAGCTGCCCTCCTCGCGGCCCTGGGCGCGAAACGAGCCGAGGGTGTTGATCGACTGCGGCGTCAGGCCGATATGGCCCATCACGGGAATGCCGCGTTCGGCCAGAAATGCCACGGTCTCCGCCATCCGCTCGCCGCCCTCGAGCTTGACGGCGCCGCAATGGGTCTCCTTCAGGATCCGTACCGCGGAATGAAACGCCTGCTCCTTGGAGGCTTCATAGGAACCGAAGGGCATGTCGACCACGACCAGCGCATGCTGCGAGCCGCGCATCACCGCATGGCCCTGCAGGATCATCATCTCCAGCGTCACCGGCACCGTGGTCTCGAAACCGTGCATTACATTGCCGAGGGAATCGCCGACCAGGATGACGTCGCAATAGCGATCGACCAGGGCGGCGGTATGGGCGTGATACGAGGTCAGCATCACGATCGGCTCGGCGTTCTTGCGCGCACGGATATCCGGCGCGGTCTTGCGCTTGATGGGGGACTGCACTGACACTTATTCAAGCTCCTACGACGGGAACCCCGATCACGACGGGATGGAAGGCGAAGGCGAGCGCGAGATAGGCGACGAAGCCGACCGCCGCCGCGATCAGGTCGTTGCCGATGCCTCCGACCGGGATCGGCGGCGCGCCCGGGTCGGTGCGCCGCTTCAGCGAGATGCGGTCGAACACCGCCCAGGCCAGGAACGAGCCGAACAGGATGATCGAGCCGAGGTCGCCATTGGAGAGCAGATGCGCCGCCGCCCACAGTTTGACGCCGGCCAGCATCGGATGCTTCAGCGTGGTGTAGATGCGGCCGCGGATATAGGACGCCACCACCAGGATGACGGCGGGCAGCATCAGCGCCGCCACCAGGTGCTTCATGCCGGCCGGCGGATACCAGACGTCGATCCAGCCGGTCGCCCGGTAGCTGGCAAAGCCCCAGAAGATCAGCGCGAGGCCGAGCGCCGAGACCAGCGAATAGCCGATCTTGTAGCCGCCCTCCCCCGTCGAGGCGATCAGTCGCGCCCGCAAGCTTCGCTGCGTGGTCAGCGTGTGGACGCCGAGGAACAGCACGAGGCCCAGTATCATCACCGAAAGTCCCATGACGTTTCCTCCGTGGCGGGACGCATTAAGCGACCTTCGGGTAACACTTTTGCGGCCGGGGCCGCAATGCGGGAAAACGCGCGCCGTTCATTCCGGGGCGCGCAAAGCGCGAACCTCAAATGCGCGATTGCGCATCGGGGAATCTCGAGATTGTTTTGCGAATCCTCGTCCCAGATCGAGATTCCGGGTCTGGTCCTGCGGACCATCCCGGAATGACGATGATATGTTCACGGCTTATCCGCCTGCCCGCCCAAATCGCGATTGTCGACATAGCGGATCGCGATCGGGCGCCCGGCGATGGCGCCGCCGAGATTGCCGGTGAATTGCAGCGGTGCGCAGGCTTTGAGCGAGGCGTTGATCGCCTTCAGATAGGTCGTTCTTACTTCCGCAGGGGCCCCTGCCGTGGCGAAGGTCACGCGCGGAGCTCCGATGATCTCGCCTGTTCGCTTGAAGCTGAAGCGCACCGACATCTGCATGCCCTCCCGCGCCGACGAGGCCTCCGGCGGCGACCAGCAGGACCGCAGCGCCGCGAACAGGTCGCCGATGCTGTCGAGGTCGTGGCCGGGTTTCTGGTACTTCGCGGTTTCGCCCGGCGGCGGCATGCTTTCGATCGTCAGTTGCAGGTTCTGGCCGTAGGGATAGTCGATCTCGGGGATGCAGGGGCCGTCATTGAACACGCTGCAGAATGACGGCGTGCAGGGTTGGCCGTCCAGCACGCTGCACGGCGCATGCGAAAACGGCGTGGCATCGAGCTGACGCCGCTGCTGGGCATCGGCAGTTCCGGCACGGAAAATCGCGGCCACGGCCAGGATGAGACTGAAAACGACGGGCCGGAGCATTGAAACAAACTCGTGCCAGGGCAATGCATAGATAGTGAGTTAGATAGTGCGCACTCCCGGAACTGTCATCACCCGCGAAAGGGTGATCCGGTATTCCAGAGACAGCAGTGATTGAATCGATAGGCCGCGGCGTACTGGATCCTCCGCTTTCGCTAGGGATGACGAGTTGTGGCGAGGCCGGCCCCGCATCGACGACGAGGTTTGAACGCGCCCCGTCCTCGGATAGGGTGCGCGCGATCCACGGAGGGATTCCATGAACTTGTCCGGCATTTTTGCGCGCCTGGTCGCGCTGATCGGCGCCGCCGCGCTGCTGTGGCGGCGACGGCAGGGCGCCGCACCCGAGCCGGCCTGGGGCAGTTCTCCGCTGGTTCCGCCGGCCAAGCCACAGGGCGCCATCCCGACGCTGAAGATGCCGACCGCCAGGGGCTGGAGCGACGGGCAGATTCCGGTGGCGGCGCCGGGACTGAAGGTCAATGCGTTTGCCACCGGCCTGCAGCATCCACGCTGGATCGAGGTGCTGCCCAATGGCGACGTCCTCATCGCCGAATCCAACCAGGTCGCCGGACCGGTCAGGAACGTGTTCGGCTACGCCATGCAGGCGACCATGCGGCGCGCCTCCGCCCTGGGCGTCAGCGCAAACCGCATCACGCTGCTGCGCGACAGCGATGGCGACGGCGTCGCCGAGCGGCGGGAAGTGTTTATGGAGGGACTGAACCAGCCATTCGGCATGGCGCTGGTGGGCGACACCTTCTATGTCGGCAACACCGACGGCGTGTTGGCCTTCCCCTATGTGGCGGGCGCCGACCGCATCACCGCGCCGGGACGAAAGCTCGTCAGCTTCAAGCCCGGCGGGCACTGGACGCGAAGCCTGCTGCCGAGCCCCGATGGCCGGAAGCTCTATGCCGGGGTCGGCTCGCTCACCAATATCGCCGACAACGGCATGGAAGCGGAGCAAGGCCGGGCGGCCGTCTACGAACTCGATTTGGCCAGCGGCAGCAGCCGCATCTTTGCCGGCGGCCTGCGCAACGCGGTGGGTCTCGCATGGGAGCCGCAGACCGGCGTGCTCTGGACGGTGGTCAACGAGCGCGACGGCCTCGGCGACGAGACACCGCCCGACTATCTGACCTCGGTGAAGGACGGCGGCTTCTACGGCTGGCCCTGGTGCTACTGGGGACAGACGGTGGACGACCGGGTGCCGCAGGATGCGGCCGCGGTCGCCACGGCGATCACGCCGGACTACGCGCTGGGCGGCCACACCGCGTCGCTCGGCCTGTGCTGGATGCCGGCCGGCACCCTGCCCGGCTTTCCCGACGGCATGGCCATCGGCCAGCACGGCTCATGGAATCGCAGCACGCTGAGCGGCTACAAGGTCGTGTTCGTACCGTTCGCGAACGGGCGCCCGGCGGGGCCGGCGCGGGATATCCTCTCGGGTTTCCTCGCGCCTGACGAAAGGGAGTCCTATGGACGGCCGGTCGGCGTGACCCTCGGTGCCGATGGCTCGCTGCTGGTGGCGGACGATGTCGGCGATGTGATCTGGCGGGTGACGGGAGCGTAGCGGACTGCGCGATACACTGCATCATCACCACCACTGTCATCGCCCGCCAACGGGTCGGCGCTTTCGCGCCGCCCGATGACAGGCTCCGGCGGGCGACCCAGTATTCCAGAGAGAACCGAGAGGCCGCGGCGTACTGGGTCCTCCGCTTTCGCGGAGGACGACGAGCGAGGAACGCCGACGCAGCAAGCCAAAACGCCGCCCCGCCTCACGCCTTCTTCTCCCTACGCCCACAAACTGTCATCGCCCGCGAAGGCGGGCGATCCAGTATTCCAGAGACGCCAGAGATCAATCGATAGGCCGCGGCGTACTTGGTTCCTCCGGTCAAGCCGGAGGACGACGAGCAGCGAAACGCCTCACGCCTTCTTCTTCACGTCCTTGATGCTGGAAAACACGATGCCCTCGGCGCGTTCCTTGGTGTAGCCGAGATAGAACTCGTTCTTGGCCAGAAACACCGGGTCGCCGTCGACGTCGTCGGCGACGCCGGAATTGTTGGCGGCGACGAACGCCTCGAGCTTCTTGCGGTCGTCGGAGGAGATCCAGCGCGCCAGCTGGAATTCCGAGACCTCGAACTCGACGGGCAGGGAATATTCGGCGTCGAGCCGCGCCTTCAGCACATCGAGCTGCAGCGGACCGACCACGCCGACCAGCGCCGGCGCGCCGTCGCGCGGGCGGAACACCTGCACCACGCCCTCCTCCGACATCTCCTGCAGCGCTTCCTTCAGCTTCTTCGCCTTCATCGCATCGGTGAGACGGACGCGGCGGACGATTTCCGGCGCGAAGGACGGCACGCCGACGAAAATCAGGTCCTCGCCTTCGGTCAGGGTGTCGCCGATCCGCAGCGTGCCGTGATTGGGAATGCCGACGACGTCGCCGGCATAGGCCTCGTCCGCCACCGAGCGGTCCTGCGCAAAGAAGAACTGCGGACTGGACAGCGTCATGTTCTTGCCGGTGCGCACCAGCTTGGCCTTCATGCCGCGGGAGAGCTTGCCCGAGCACAGCCGCGCGAACGCGATGCGGTCGCGGTGGTTCGGATCCATATTGGCCTGGATCTTGAAAACGAACGCGCTCATGCGCGGCTCCGAGGCCTCGACCTTGCGCAGATTGGAGTCCTGCGCGCGCGGCGGCGGCGCGAATTTGCCGAGACCTTCCAGCAGATCGCCGACCCCGAAATTGCGTAGCGCCGAGCCGAAATAGACCGGCGTCATGTGGCCTTCGCGGAACGAAGCAAGGTCGAACGGCTTGCTGGCTTCCTTCACCAGCGCCAGTTCCTCGGTGATCTCGTTGACGTCGAGGTTGGCGTTGCGGCCCGCGAGCTCGGCGACGTCGATTTTTTCGGCCGCACCGGTCTTGGCGCCGCCGCCCTCGAGCAGCCGGATGCCGCCGGTGGAAATATCATAGGTGCCCATGAAATCGCGGCCGCGGCCGACCGGCCAGGTCATCGGCGTGGTGTCGAGCGCCAGCGTCTTTTCGATTTCGTCGAGCAGTTCGAAGGTGTCGAGGCTCTCGCGGTCCATCTTGTTGATGAAGGTGATGATCGGAATGTCGCGCAGCCGGCAGACCTCTATCAGCTTCAGCGTCCGCGCCTCGATGCCCTTGGCGGCGTCGATCACCATCACGGCGGAGTCCACCGCCGTCAGCGTCCGGTAGGTGTCTTCCGAAAAGTCCTCATGGCCCGGCGTGTCCAGCAGGTTGAAGACGAGGCCGTTGAACTCGAAGGTCATCACGGAGGTGACGACCGAGATGCCGCGGTCGCGTTCGATCTTCATCCAGTCGGAACGGGTGCTGCGCCGTTCGCGCTTGGCCTTGACATGCCCGGCCAGGTTGATGGCGCCGCCGAACAGCAGCAGCTTCTCGGTCAGCGTGGTCTTGCCGGCGTCGGGATGCGAGATGATGGCAAAGGTCCGCCGGCGCGCCACTTCATCAGACAGCGGCGAAGACGGCGGCGATTCGGCAGTGAGTGAAAGGTCGGACATCAGCGAGCCTGTGGCAGGGAAAGCGGGCGCAATCAAGGGATTTTGCAGGGTTTCGAGGCCGCCATCGGCATGTTGCGCGCAGCCCCACCCGGCCTCATATAGGGGCTGCGAGGACGACCTCCAATCCAACCATTTCATGCGCAGGGACGACCCTGCCGACCGGAAAGGCCGTCCCATGGCGTGGCTGTTGCTGTTCATCGCGGGTTTACTGGAAGTCGGCTGGGCGGTCGGCCTCAAATATACCGAGGGCTTCTCCCGGCTCGTTCCCTCCGTGCTGACGCTGGTCTGCATGGCCGCCAGCATCGCGATGCTGGGTCTGGCGCTGAAGACCCTGCCGATGGGAACCGCCTATGCGGTATGGACCGGAATCGGCGCCGTCGGCACCGCGATCCTGGGAATCGTGCTGTTCGGCGATTCCGCCAGCGTGGCGCGGATCGCCTGCATCGGCCTGATCGTCGCCGGGATCGTCGGACTGAAGCTGGCGACCTGACGCCTATCTGGCGAAGGGGAGCAGATTGACCGCCCAATAGGTCAGCGCCGCGATGATGGCCGAGGCCGGAATGGTGATCACCCAGGCATAGACGATCGAACTCGCCACGTTCCAGCGCACCGCCGAAACCCGCCGCGCCGCGCCGACCCCGATGATGGCGCCGGTGATGGTGTGCGTGGTGGAAACCGGTACCCCGAGCCAGGTCGCCATGAACAATGTCGCGGCCCCGCCGGTCTCGGCGCAAAACCCCTGCATCGGCGTCAGCTTGGTGATCCGCAAGCCCATGGTGCGGACGATCCGCCAGCCGCCCATCAGGGTGCCCAGCGCCATCGCCGCCTGGCACGAGATCACCACCCAGAACGGCACCGAGAATTCGCTGCCGAGATACCCCTGCGAATAGAGCAGCACCGCGATGATGCCCATGGTCTTCTGCGCGTCATTGCCGCCATGTCCGAGCGAATACAGCGAGGCGGAGGCGAATTGCAGGATACGGAAGGCCCGATCCACCGCGAACGGCGTCGAGCGCACCGCGGCCCAGGACACGATCGCGACCAGCACCAGCGCCAGCAGGAAGCCGACCAGCGGCGACAGCACGATCGCGAGCAGCGTCTTCGTCAGCCCGGTCCACACCGCGGCCGACAGCCCGGCCTTGGCCATGCCGGCCCCAACCAGCCCGCCGATCAGGGCGTGCGAGCTGGAGGACGGAATTCCCAGGCCCCAGGTGATCAGGTTCCAGGCGATGGCGCCGATCAGCGCGCCGAATATCACCTGCGCGTCGATCACGCTGGGCTCGATGATGCCGGTCCCGATGGTGTTGGCGACGTGCAGCCCGAAGAACAGGAAGGCGATGAAGTTGAAGAACGCCGCCCACGCCACCGCGTATTGCGGGCGCAGTACCCGGGTCGATACGATCGTCGCGATCGAATTGGCGGCGTCGTGCAACCCGTTGAGGAAGTCAAACAGCAGCGCGACGGCGATTAACCCGATCAGAATCGGAAGACCCAGCGTGGCGTCCACTGCGCGGCCCTGCCCTATACCTGTTCGATCACGATACTGTTGATCTCGTTCGCAACGTCGTCGAAGCGGTCCGAAACCTTCTCCAGATGCTTGTAGATCTCGGAGCCGACGATGAAATCCATCGTGTTGGCATCGCGGTGCTTGAGGAACAGCTCCTTCAGCCCGATATCGTGCAGGTCGTCGATGCGGCCCTCCAGCTTGCCGATCTCCTCGGTGAGAGCGGTCAGCATCGCGAGGTTCTGGCCGATCGACTGCATCAGCGGCAGCGCCTGGCCGACCAGATTGGCGCACTCGACCAGCAGCGTTCCCATCTCGCGCATCGGCGGCTCGAAGGTACGGACCTCGAACAAGATTACCGCCTTGGCCGTCTGCTGCATCTGGTCGATGGCATCGTCCATCGAGGTGATCAGGTTCTTGATGTCACCGCGGTCGAACGGCGTGATGAAGGTCCGGCGCACCGCGGTGAGTACCTCGCGGGTGACATTGTCGGCCTCGTGTTCGAGCTGGTTGACCCGCTGGCAGAACACCGGGGTTTCCTCGCCGCCGCGCAATACGCCCTGCAACGCCAGCGCGCCCTGCACGCAGACCACGGAATGCTTGGCAAAAAGCTCGAAAAACCGTTCTTCGCGGGGAAGAAAGGCGCGAAACCAGCGCATCAGCATGGGTGATGTCCATTGTCCCAGAAATGGCCGGGCCGAGGCGCCCCGTCACAAAACTGTCATAAACCATTTTGCGTGAAAGCGCCCGGCGGGGCCCGGATACGGCGGGGTCATCCACCGCTTTGTCGAGGCGTCAGCCCGGAAAGCGACCGCTCAGAGCGATCGCCGGAAATAATGCGCGATTTCACCGACGATGCCGCGGCGGAACGTCAGCACGCAGACCACGAAGATCACACCCTGGATCACCGTGACCCATTGTCCGAAACCGGCGAGATATTGCTGCATGGCAATAATGACGAAGGCGCCGACCACCGGCCCGAACATGGTGCCGAGGCCGCCGACCAGCGTGATCAGCACGATCTCGCCCGACATCGTCCAGTGCACGTCGGTGAGCGAAGCATTCTGGGCCACGAACACCTTCAGCGAGCCGGCGAACCCAGCCAGGGTTCCCGACAGGATGAAGGCCAGCAGCTTGTAGTGATCGGTCTTGTAACCCAGCGATATCGCGCGCTGCTCGTTTTCGCGGATCGCCTTCAGCACCTCGCCGAACGGCGAATTGACGGCGCGGAAGACCACGAGAAAGCCGCCGAGGAAACCGGCGAGAATGACGTAGTAGAGCACCGTCGAATTGGAGAGATCGAGAATCCCGAACAAGCGACCCTGCGGAATGCCCTGGATGCCGTCTTCGCCATGGGTGAACGGCGTCTGCAGATAGATGAAATACAACAGCTGCGACAGCGCCAGCGTGATCATCGAGAAATAGATGCCCTGCCGGCGAATGGCGACGACGCCGGTGACGACGCCGATGCCGGCGGCGCCGGCGGTGCCGATCAGGATTCCAAGCTCGGGCGCGAGACCCCATTCCTTCAGGGCATGCGCGGTGAAGTAGCCGGCACTGCCCAGAAACATCGCATGCCCGAACGACAGCAGCCCGCCATAGCCGATCAGCAGGTTGAAGGCACAGGCCAGCAGAGCAAAGCACAGCGCCTGCATGACGAAGAATGGATAGATCCCGGTCAGCGGCACCGCCGCCAGCAGCGCCGCCATCAGGACAAACACCACCATCTCGTCGCGGATACGGCGCGGGCTTGCCGGCAAGGTATCGTCAGTCAGTACACTCATGTCGTCGCCCGTCCCGTCAGTCCCGTCGGCTTCACCAGCAGCACCAGCACCATCAGCACAAAGACCACGGTATTGGAGGCTTCAGGATAGAAATATTTCGTCAGTCCCTCGATCACACCGAGCGCGAAGCCGGTGATGATCGATCCCATGATCGAACCCATGCCGCCGATCACCACCACCGCGAACACCACGATGATGAGATCGGCACCCATCAGGGGCCGGACCTGGTTGATCGGCGCCGACAGCACCCCGGCGAGCGCCGCGAGGCCGACGCCGAGCCCGTAGGTCAGCGTGATCATCCGGGGCACGTTGATGCCGAAGGCGCGCACCAGCGTCGGGTTTTCAGTAGCGGCACGCAGGTTGGCGCCGAGCCTTGTCTTTTCGATCAGATACCAGGTGGCGATGCACACGATGAGCGAGAACACCACGACCCAGCCGCGATAGATCGGCAGGAACATGAATCCCAGATTCAGGCCGCCCTGCAGTTCGCTGGGAATCGCATAGGGCAATCCCGAGGAGCCGAAATAATTCTGGAACACGCCCTGGATGATGAGCGCCAAACCGAACGTCAGCAACAACCCGTAGAGATGATCGAGTCCGGACAGCCATTGCAGCATGGTCCGTTCCAGGATCATGCCGAAAATGCCGACCGCGATCGGCGCGATGATCAGCGCCGGCCAGTATCCGATACCCATCACGTTGAGCAGGAAATAGGCGCAGAAGGCGCCCATCATGTAGACCGCGCCGTGCGCGAAATTGATGATGTTGAGCATTCCGAAGATCACGGCAAGTCCGAGACTCAACAGCGCGTAGAACGAGCCGTTGATCAGTCCCACCAGAAGCTGCGCGTAGAGAGCCTGCATCGATCGATCTTTCGAAACTCAGTCTTTTGACAAGAACGGGCGGAAACCGCCGGCGCCGGGGCGCCGGCGGGGAGCCATGGTTACTTCTTCACCAGCGCACAGACGCTTTCCGAAAGTGGCCGGAAGGCCTGCTCGCCGGGAGTGGTCCCGATCAGCTTGTAATAGTCCCACGGCCCCTTGGATTCCGAGGGCTTCTTGACCTCGAACAGATAGGCCGGATGGAGCTTGCGGCCGTCGGCGCGGATCGAGCCCTTGCCGAACAACGGATCGTCGGTCGGCATCGACTTCATTTTCTCGACAATCTTGATGCCGTCATGCGAATTGCCGCCCATCGCTTCGAGCGCCTTGAAGTAGTGGATCAGGCCCGAATAGACGCCGGCCTGCACCATGGACGGCATCGCCTTGCTCTTGGTGCGTTCGGAGAAGCGCTTCGAGAACGCGCGGGTTCCGTCGTTCAGGTCCCAGTAGAACGTCTCCGTGAAACTCAGGCCCTGCGCCACCTTCAAGCCGAGCGAGTGAACGTCGGTGATGAACAGCAGCAGGCCGGCGAGCTTCTGCCCGCCCGCGACAATGCCGAACTCGGACGCCTGCTTGATCGTGTTGGTGGTGTCGCCGCCGGCGTTCGCCATGCCGACGATCTTGGCCTTCGACGCCTGCGCTTGCAGCAGGAACGAGGAGAAATCCGCGGTGTTCAGCGGATGCCTGACGGTGCCGATCACCTTGCCGCCGGACTTCAGCACGACCGCGCTGGTGTCGCGCTCCAGCGCGTGGCCGAAAGCATAGTCCGCGGTCAGAAAGTACCAGCTGTCGCCGCCGGCTTTAACCAGCGCCTGACCGGTGCTGTTGGCGAGCATGTAGGTGTCGTAGACCCAGTGGATCGTGTTCGGCGAGCATTGGGCGTTGGTGAGGTCCGACGATGCCGCGCCGGTATTGATCATGATGGCGTTCTTTTCCTTGACCAGATTATTGACGGCCAGGGCAACGCCGGAATTCAGCACGTCCATGAAGATGTCGACCTTGTCGACGTCGATCCACTGCCGCGCGGTGTTGACGGCAATGTCGGGCTTGTTCTGATGGTCGGCGGAGACGATGTCGATCTTCCAGCCCTTGGCGGCAAGTCCGGAATCCTCTACCGCCATCTGGGCCGCCAGCGTGGAGCCCGCGCCGCCGAGGTCGGAATAGAGTCCAGAATTGTCGGTCAATACGCCGATCTTGATGGTTTTATCCTGCGCCAGAACGGCGCTGCATGCGCCAAAAACCAGCGCGGTGCCAAGCAATAGTGCCGAGATCCTGTTTGTCATGAATATCTCCGTGGCTCGTGCTTGAAGACGTCGTTCAGACGCCGAGATAGGTGTGAAGCTTGTCCATATTGGCTTGCAGATCGGAGTTCTTGAAACCGTCGATCACCTTGCCGTGCTCGACGATGTAGTAACGGTCCGCGACGGTCGCCGCGAACCGGAAGTTCTGTTCGACCAGAAGGATCGTAAAACCCTCCTTCTTGAGGCGCGCGATGGTGTGGCCGATCTGCTGGATGATGACCGGGGCTAGCCCCTCGGTCGGTTCGTCCAGCATCAGGAACCGGGCGCCGGTGCGCAGGATCCGGGCGATCGCCAGCATCTGCTGCTCGCCGCCCGACAGCTTGGTGCCCTGGCTGTTGAGCCGTTCCTTCAGATTCGGAAACAGCTCGAAGATCTGGTCCAGCGACAACCCGCCCGGGCGCACCACCGGCGGCAGCAGCAGGTTTTCGCGCACATCGAGGCTGGCAAAAATCCCGCGCTCCTCGGGGCAGAAGGCGACACCCATACGTGCGATCTTGTCCGACGAGGTTTTCGTGATATCCACATCGCCGAACCGGATCGTGCCGGTACGCTTGCCGATGATCCCCATCACCGATTTCAGCGTGGTGGTCTTGCCGGCGCCGTTGCGCCCGAGCAGCGTGACCACCTCACCGGCGTTCACGTTGAAATTGATGCCGTGCAGGATGTGGGACTCGCCGTACCAGGCTTCGAGATTCTCCACCGTCAGAACCGGCGAAGCTGCGCCGGACTTCGTCCCGGCGGCATCGGCCATGTTGAAATCAGTCATGCCCCGCCCCCAGATACGCTTCCTTGACACGCTCGTCCTTGGTGAGGTCGGCGTAATTGCCTTCCGCCAGCACCTGGCCGCGCGTCAGCACCGTGATGATGTCGGACAGGTTGGCCACGACGCTGAGATTGTGTTCGACCATCAGGATGGTGTATTTCTTCGAAAGGCGCTTGATCAATGCGGTGATCTTGTCGATGTCTTCGTGGCCCATGCCGGCCATCGGTTCGTCGAGCAGCATCATCTCCGGATCGAGCGCCAGTGTCGTTGCAATCTCCAGTGCGCGCTTGCGCCCGTAGGGCATTTCGACCGCGGGCGTGTTGGCGAACTCGCTGAGACCGACATCGTCGAGCAGTTCATGAGCCCGGCCGTTGAAGCGGTCGAGCACCGTCTTGGAACGCCAGAAATCGAAGGAGTGCCCGTGCTGGCGCTGCAGCGCGACCCTGACATTTTCGAGCGCTGTGAGGTGCGGAAACACCGCTGAAATCTGGAACGAGCGCACCAGGCCGAGGCGCGCGACGTCGGCCGGCGCCATAGCCGTGATGTCCTGCCCCTTATAGAGAATCTGGCCCGCTGAAGGCTGCAGAAACTTGGTCAGCAGATTGAAGCACGTCGTCTTGCCGGCTCCGTTCGGACCGATCAACGCATGAATGCTGCCGCGGCGAACCTTGAGATCGACATCGCGAACAGCAAAGAACCCCGCGAATTCCTTGCTCAATCCGTGGGTTTCTAGAATGAACTCATCGGCCAATCAAATTCCCCCAACAGTCATTGCCGCGAAGCCAGCTTCGCGCACGACCAATTCTTGCCACCGGCAGATCCTCCAGACGCCCTGGAAATCCTGTCCCGGACGCGCCGCCTCCGGCCGGAATATGCCGTCAACAGCACAGTTTACGCAAGCCGCAAAGCTGATCATTCCACCGGGCCCGGCGAAAGGCTCCCGGCTCGTCGTGGATCGACCGCCCGGGAACCTCGATCGGCGGGGGTGGCGGCCGTGTTCACGCCTTCCGCCCCGGCTGCGAAAGCAAGCATTAACGGTATTCGGACGCGAGCCCGCGCTTTCATAGAATTTTTGTCGCTTGGGGCGGATGATCCGGCATTTGGTATCTGGGGATTTCAGCCGTGGATTTTGATAGCGCCAACCCTTCGGTGGTCAAATCGATCAAGCAGCGGGACCTGCTCAACACATGGCTCCGGCTTTTTGCCCGCGAGCGCCTGCTGCCGCGCATTGAGGAATACAAGCCGGAGCGAATCGAAGAAGAGTTTCCGGATCTCGTCTATTATACCGTGGATGCCGCCATCCGGCCGCCGCGCCTCACGATCCAGAGCGACGGCACGCGGATGGCCAGTGCCTATGGCCATACCGGCAAGGGAAGGCTGCTCGACGAATATCTGGGCCCGAGACTGGTCCCCGTCGTGATGCCGGTCTATTACGAGTGCATCGCCCGCCGCCTGCCGGTCTATACCATCTCCAGCATCGACGACAGCTATGGACGAATCGTCGCCTATGAGCGGTTGCTGTTGCCGTTCGCGGTCGCCGGCAATGTCACCCACGTGATCGCGTCGCTGAAGACCATCTGCGCTGACGGCGGATTTGAAATCAGGAATCTGATGCGCGGAAACGACACGCTACCGACGACGACGCTTCGCACCGTCATCGACCGCGATCTGTTCCATCGCGCGCCGGGCCGCATTCCGGCCGGTGACGTGATCGAATTCGGGTGAGCATCGATATGGAATTCACCAGCGCCAATCCCTCGGTGGTCAGATCCGTGAAACAGCGCGATCTGCTCAACGCATGGCTGCGCGCGCTGGACAAGGGCCGCGCCCTGCCGCTGCTGGCGGACTATAGCCCCGAGCGCATCGCGGATGAGCTGGTGGACATGATGGGATATGAGGTCGAAGGCGAAGGCGCCGACGCCAGGTTTCTGATCACCCAGGAAGGCTCGCGGCTGACCGCGACCTATGGCAGCGAGCACGTCGATCCCGCCAGACGCACCAACCGCTATCTCGACGATGCGATCGGACCGCAGCGATATGCGCGCGTGATTCCCTCCTATCGCGCCTGCCTGGCGCACCGGCGGCCGACCTATTCGATCTCGATGGTGCAGGACGCCGACGGCAAGGACGTTTCCTATGAACGCTTGCTGCTGCCGTTCGGCACCGCCGACAAGGTCGAGCAGATCGTCGGCTCGTTCAAGGCGATCAGCATCGAGGGTGGATTCAAGGTCAACAATCTGATGGGCATCAAATCGCTGGCGACGCCGGTGAGTGTGGTCAGGGCCGTGATCGACCACGATTTCGTCCCGATCGCGGCGCTCCACCACGCGTCGGACGATGTCATCGAGGTTGGCTAGGCCTTGCGCGCCCGAGGCTGCTTGACTTCCCGGGCGTAGATTTCCGGCTTGAAGCCGACCAGCAATTTGCCGCCGAGATCGAGCACCGGCCGCTTGATCATCGAGGGCTGCGCCAGCATCAGGGCCAGAGCCTTGCGTTCGTTGAGGCCTTCCTTGTCGCTATCGGGCAATTTGCGAAACGTGGTGCCGGCCCGGTTGAGCAGCGTTTCCCAGCCGAGTTCGTCGCTCCAGCCCTTCAGTTTGTCCCGCGTGATATCAGCCGTCTTGTAGTCGTGAAAATCGTAGGCGACGCCGTGGCTGTCGAGCCAGGCGCGGGCCTTCTTCATGGTATCGCAGTTCTTGATGCCGTAGATGGTGACAGGCATATCGATTCTTTCCGGAATGAGCGGTTCGAGCGGCGATAATAGTGTATCAACATCAAGCTTGCATCCGGGGCCACCATGGAATTCACCGCACTTTTTATCGCCGTCACGATCGTGATGCTGGTGGCCTGGCGCGGCCGGCGTTCGCTCGCATTGGCCTTGTTCGCCGTGGTGCTGTTGGCCTCGGTCGCGACCTACCTGCACCATGCGACCGACACCCTGAAACTGTCGTTCTGAGGGCGCCCGCATGACCCGCGCATCCGCCATCACCCTCAATGCCCTCAGCCTGTATGCGGTGGCGCTGGTTCTGGCAGCGGCCTTTGCCGCGCAGCTGTTGCTGCACGAACTGCCCTGCCCGCTGTGCCTGCTGCAGCGCCTCCAGTTCGCGGTGCTCGCAATCGGCCCGATCCTCAACGTCCGCTTCGGGCCGCGCCCCAGCCACTACGCCTTGTCGCTGCTGGCCGCCGCCGCGGGGGCGGCTTTTTCCACCCGCCAGGTGCTGCTGCACATCATGCCCGGCGATGCCGGCTACGGCACGGCCCTGTTCGGGTACCACTATTATACCTGGGCCCTGATCGGCTTTGCCACGGCGATCGTCCTGCTCGCGGCGATCCTGCTGTTCGACCGACAATTCGAACAGGACTCAGCGGCCGGGCCACCCGCGCCCGGCGCATTCGCGACGTCGGCGGTCTGGCTGGTGATCGCCCTGACCGCGCTCAATGTGGTGTCGACACTGCTGGAATGCGGCTTTGGCGCCTGCGCGGACAATCCGGTGGCCTATGAATTGCTGAACCGCTGAGGCTTGGCCCTCACGGTCGTTTCGGAATCTCCAGCCCGCGCTGCACCGCGGGTCGGGCCAGGCCGCGATCGAGCCAGGCCGCGACGTTGCCGAAATCATCGAAGCCGACCAGTTCGCGCGCGCCGTAAAATCCGATCAGGTTGCGCACCCAGCCGAGCGAAGCGACGTCGGCGATGGTGTATTCGTCCTCCATGATCCATTGCCGCCCGGCAAGACGCGTGTCCAACACGCCCAGCAGGCGCTTGGACTCCGCGACATAGCGCTGCAGCGGCCGCTTGTCGGCGAACTCCCTGCCGGCGAATTTGTGGAAAAAGCCGAGCTGGCCGAACATCGGCCCGATCCCGCCCATCTGGAAGTGCACCCACTGGATGGTTTGCCAGCGGCGCGCGGAATCTGCCGGGAGCAGCCTGCCGGTCTTCTCCGCGAGATATTGCAGGATGGCGCCGGATTCGAACAGGCCGAGCGGTTGACCGCCGGGTCCGTCCGGATCGAGGATGGCGGGAATCTTGCCGTTCGGGTTCAGCGACAGGAACTCCGGCGTTTTCTGGTCGTCCTTGTTGAAGTCGACCAGATGCACTTCGTAAGCCAGCCCGATCTCTTCCAGCATGATCGACACCTTGACGCCGTTCGGCGTCGGCAGCGAATAGAGCTGCAGCCGATCGGGATGTTTCGCCGGCCAGCGCGCGGTGATCGGAAATGCGGATAGTCGGGGCATGACGACTCGTTCTTTGCTTCAATTATGTCGCGCGGCTACTGTACGGGGACTGCCTGACGTGACAAGGGCCGGCACAGCACATGGATGATCAAGCGAACACCGGACCCGGCATGACCGACGCGGCACTCGCAGTGCATCCGACGGTTTACGCGGCCGATGCGCTCAGGGGGCAGGTCATGATCGTCTCGGGCGGCGCCGGCGGCATCGGCCGCGCGATCGCCTGGCTGTTGGCGCGGCTCGGCGCGCATGTCGTCGTGGTCGGGCGCAACCAGGCCAGACTCGACGCCCTCGCCGCCGAACTGGTGAGCCGGGGCCTGCGGGCTTCCGCCGAGGTCGCGGACATAAGGGAGCCGGATGCGGTGGACGCGCTGTTCGACAAGGTCTGGACCGCGCACGGCCGCATCGATAGTCTCGTCAACAGCGCAGGTGGACAGTTCCCGCAGGCCGCGATCGATTTTTCGGTGAAGGGATGGAACACGGTCATCAACACCAACCTGAACGGCACCTGGTACATGATGCAGGCCGCGGCCAAACGCTGGCGCGACCACAGGCATCCCGGCAGCATCGTCAATATCGTCGTCGTAACCACGCATGGCCTCTACGGCATCGCGCATTCGGTCGCGGCCCGCGCCGGTGTCATCGGATTGTCGCGCGCCGTCGCGGTCGAATGGGCGCCGCTCGACATCCGCGTCAATTGCGTAGCGCCCGGCGTGATCGAGACCGAGGGCTGGAACGTCTACACGCCGGAAGCGCGGGCGGCTTACCCCCGCTCCAACCCGATGATGCGCGCGGGTTCGCCATGGGACATAGCCGAAGCCTGCGTCTACCTCACCGCGCCCTCGGGCAAATTCGTTACCGGCGAGACGCTCACGGTGGATGGCGGCGGGCAGTTGTGGGGCGAGACCTGGACGACGGGCAAACCGGAGTATTTCGGCGGCGACCATTAGGGATCATGCCGGCACGGGCGCTGCGCGCGGCTTGGCAAACGGTCTGAAGCTCATGGCCATCAGGAACGCGCCGATACCCATGCCAAAAGCGCCGATATAGAGCCACGCATAGCTCGAAAAGCTGTCGTAGATCAGGCCCCCGGCGATCGGTCCCGTCGCCATGCCGAGGCTGCCGGCCATCGCGGTTCCGCCGATCACCGTCCCCATCATTCTCAATGGAAAATTTTCCCGCGCCAGCACAGCATAGAGCGGCATGACCCCGGCATAGATGAAGCCGAACAGTGCGGCCACGGCATAGAACGCGGCCAGGTCGCGCACGAAGACATAGGCCAGCGCCCCGAACGCCTGCACCAGTAGCCCCAGCACCAGAACGCGCTTGGCGCCAAATCGATCGCCGAGCAGGCCAAAGCCGATGCGGCCGAACAAGCCGGCGAGCCCTTCGACACTGTAGATCGACACTGCCGCGATCAGCGGGATGCCGCAACTGATGGCATAGCTCACGGTGTGAATGATCGGTCCCGAATGCGTGGCGCAGCAGAAGAAATTCGTCGCGAGCAGGATCACGAACTGCGGCGAGCGCAATGCCTGCGCGAGCGACATCTCAGGCGGCGACTGTCCGGCTTCCGGTGCCGGGGTATTTCCGACTGCGAGCGCCGGCGCGCTGCGCACCAGCAGCGATGTCGGTATCATGATGGCGGCAACGACGACGGCCACGATTTGCATGGAGGTGCGCCAGTCGTAAAGCGAGACGAGCCAGGCCACCAGCGGTGACATCGTCAGAGGCGCCATGCCCATGCCGGCCGACACCAGAGACACGGCGAGGCTGCGATGGTGATCGAACCAGCCGGTGACGCAGGCCATCATCGGCGCGAAGATCGCGGCTGTCGCAACGCCGACCAGCAACCCGAACAGAACCTGAAATTCGATCAAGGAAGTGGAGCGGCTCGCCAGCGCCAGGCTTGCCGCGATGACAATCGAGCCCGTCAGCACCACCGGTCGTGGCCCCACGCGGTCGGACAGTGTACCCCAGATCATGCTGGCAAAGGCCATTGCCAGGAACCCGATCGTCATGGCGCTGGATATGCCGGTAACCGACCAGCCGGTGTCCCGCACCATCGGCTGCAGCAGGACCGGCAGCGCAAACATCCCGCCAATCGCGACGCAGCCCAACAGGCCGCCGGCCGCGACAATGACCCAGCGATAGCGCGAATCGTTCATTTCATGTCTCCGTTTCCAGTTCGCTGCGCACAGGACGAACGGCAGACTTGATGGGCGACACGCTCGCCCTGCATGCCGCGTCACTTCTTTGTGAGCGCCCGATCGCACCAATGTGCCGCCGAAACCGGAGATCCTTGACCGCGCCGACCTTCATCATGCCAAGGTGTTCGGCGACCCGCTTCACAGAAAATGCAATAAGGGACTGCAGGGCATGACAGGCAAGGCACGACTGATCGAACGCGACGGGGTGTTGGGGCCGACGATCGAGCGCCCGATCCCGCAGCCGCGCGCTGGCGAACTGCTGCTCAAGATCCATGCCACCAGCCTCAATTATCACGACCTCGTTGGCATCGACGGCGGCATCCGCGGATTGCCTGTACCGCGCGTCCCCTGCTCCGACGCATCGGCGACGGTGCTGGCGGTCGGCGAGGGAATCAAACGGTTCGCGGTCGGCGACGCCGTCATTCCGAACTTCTTTCTGAACTGGAAAAGCGGAACGGTAGCGCGCGAGACGATGTCACCCGTGCTGGGCGACCAGGTCGATGGCGCGCTGCAGACCCATCTCTGTCTTCCGGCGGCCTCGGTGGTTCGCGCGCCCGCCGGATTGAGCCATGAGGAGATCGCGACGCTCGGCTGTGCCGCCCTGACCGCGTGGCGCAGCGTGGTGGTAGAGGCGCAGGTGCAGCCGGGGCAAACGGTCGTGCTGCAGGGCACCGGCGGCGTCTCGCTGGCCGCGCTGGCCTTCGTCAAAATGCTGGGCGCGCGGGTCATCCTCACGTCCTCGTCGGACGAGAAACTGGCCCGCGCGAAAACACTCGGCGCCGATGTGCTGATCAACTATCGCACCACGCCGGACTGGTCCACCGCCGTGCTCTCCGCCACCGCCGGCGAAGGCGCTCACCTGATCGTCGAAGTCGGCGGCGGCGAAACGCTGGCCCAGGCCGTCAAGGCCGGCAGGCTTGGCGGCCATATCTCGGTGATCGGCATCCTCACCGGCTATCAGGCGGCCAGCTTCCCGCTGGCGATGGTGATGGGCAAGAACCTCACCGTCCGGGGCATCACGGTCGGCAGCATCGCGAATCTGGATGCGATGTGCCGGGCGATCGAACTCAACAGCTACCGGCCGGTGATCGACCAGGTGTTCGATCTCGATCGCGCGCATGAGGCGGTCGCCGCCATGAAGGCGCAGAAACATTTCGGCAAGATCGTGATCAGAATCGCGGACGCAGACTGAGGAGACGCCAGTTCGCGCGCCGCTCATTCCAGCATCTTGATAAAGTTTCGTCGACGTTCGAATTGCTTCTTGAGCGCGAGAACGTAGGCAACATGCTCACCCCTTGCGCGAAGCTTCGCCATCCGCACGACCAGCTTCGCCGCCTGCTCGTAATTCGAACTGCCGCCGGACTTGACGAGGTGATCGACTCGCATTGTATAAACCGCGAGCACTTCGGCCGGATGGCTGCCTTCGCATTGGCTGGCGAGTTCATCCGTCAAGCCTGCGGACGCCCCGTGTTTGCGCACCGCCGCCCAGGCCGCATCAAACTTCTTCTCATGTATCCAGATGCGGATCAGCAGGTTGGTCGGGCTATCCCAGAAACTCCGCGCGCCGCTTGCCTGCTTGCTCTCCAGCAGCGTCAACGCCTGGTCCCGGGCGGCCTCGCCACCGATCTCGCTAAGCCGTGTGTACAGCTCATACGAGGGCTGCTTCCTGAAAAGCCGCCACAGATGCGCCTCCGCGTCGCCCTTGCGGCCCGCTTTCGACAGCAGTTCCGCCGTGAAGTTCACGAGCCCTGCGTCTGGACGCCCATCCTCGAAAATCCACAGGCCTTCCTCGGCACGCCGAAGTGCCTCTTCCTCACGACCGTGCTGGAGGCAGAATTTGGCAAGCCCGTGATAGTCCTGTTGGGACGATAGATGCCTCGCACGTAGTGCGATGCGCGTATCGAGATCGCCGTCGCGCTCGGCGAAGAAATCTAGAATGCGCATCACCTGGTCGCGATCGAAGTCAACCTCGACATCCTCGACTTGCCGTCCCTTGCGACCCGCGGACGGGGCCTCCTTCTCCCACGCGGCAGTCGCGAGGCGGCGGTATTCGGCAAGCCCGGCCTCGCCGAGCACATCCGCGTAGCGCCTCACCGCGCCATCGAAAACTCCATAGCCATCCGCCATTTCCCGGGCAAACAACTGGCGAGCGAGTTCAATCGGCTTAGGCCTGATCTTAAGAACCGCCGCGAGATGGATGTCGCGCGCGCACTCCAGCAGCGACATGCCATGACCGTCCGAATCGTCGATTTCATCGAAAGCGTCCCCGATCCGGTCGAGCGCGTGATCTGCAAGCTCGCACGCCAGGCCGGCGCGAACGCCCGAGACAAGAGCGCCAATGGTGTCGAGGGTGGCCTCGACGTTGGCCGCCCAGGCCGGAACCTCGCGATAGTCCATATAATCCCGTGTGCGCGTGGCAATATCGATCGCCTGGCGCAGTCGCTTGCCGAGGGTCTCGTCATCCTCATGCCGGGCCGTCGCAGCGGCATCGAGCCTGCGGAACAGGGCCGGATCCTGCTCGGCCAGGCCAACGATCATATCGACGAGTTCCTCGAGGCCCCGTTGCTTCAGGTGATCGCGGATGCGAACCAGCGCGCCGCCACCGTCCGCTTCGTCGGCACCGACGTCGTTCGCCGTCAGCCCGGTCGCGACCATATGCTTGCAGAAACCGTGATCCTCGAACGCGCGGCAGGAACATGCACCGTCGATGGTGCCGCCCCTCCCTCTCAATTCGGTGCGGTAATCTTCGGTGCCGGCGACTTGCGCCAGCACGCGTTCCGGCTCGATGAGGAGGATCTGAACCTGACCGTCGCGATGGTAAGCCCGACCGCGCTCGAACACTTTACCGCCGGCAAGCTCGCGCAACGCGTCAACGTCGAAGCGCGGACGGTTCTTGACGGTCATGGGCATATTCGCTTCTGCAGCACCGTGACACGCAGGCTCGATAGTTCGACAACGGACATGGCGACATCCCGGTCAACCGCTCATCCCGATGGAATCCTAGCCGCCCTTGCCGTCATCGAGGCTGACGATCACCGCCGCATTGGCGATGATGATGGAATCGCCGCCGCTCTCGGCGGGAATTTCGAGCCCGCCCTTGACCGCGGTGACGGTCACCGTTCCGTAGGGAAGTTCCTTGGCGACCGCTGATGTGTCGACCGTATCGGGGTCCGGCACGCCGATGGTGACGTCGACGAACATGTCGGCGGATGTCTTGCCCACCATCCGGAAGAAGCCAAGGCTGGAATGGCGGATGGCGTCGGAGACCGCGCGCCTGGCGGCCTTGGTGGCGTCCTTGCCATGAACGTCGACGCCCATGCCCATTTCGGTGATACAGCGCACACGTGCCATCGGGATTTCCTGTTCTGTCGTTGCGGGGCCGAACCGGGGCCGGCGAGCGTTTCGGCCCCCGGGAATACCTACGCGACCGCGCGTATCACTTCAACGCCCCCTGTTGCAGCAATGTCATACGTTGATCCCGATCAAGGAGCACCGGTTCGCATTACATAAACTCAGATCGACCGGCGGATGTTGATGGCGGCCCCGGTTCCAAACGGAAATGTCGGACACGAAACCCGGACTAAAGGAATAAATCATGGCTCGAAAGATGAAGGCAGCGATTTTCGTCGAGCCGAACCGGATCGTTCTCGATGAAAAACCGATCCCCGAAATCGGTCCTCTTGACGCGCTGATCCGCATCACCACCACCACGATCTGCGGCACCGACGTTCACATCCTGAAGGGCGAATATCCCGTCGCACGCGGTCTGACCATCGGCCACGAGCCCGTCGGCATCATCGAAAAGCTGGGCTCCGCGGTCTTCGGCTATCAGGAGGGCCAGCGCGTCATCGCGGGCGCGATCACGCCGAGCGGTCATAGCGCCGCCTGCCTTTGTGGCTGCTATTCGCAGGATGGCGCCGGGACGAAGCACGGCTTCAAGCCGATGGGCGGCTGGCGCTTTGGCAATAGCATCGACGGCGCCCAGGCGGAATATCTGCTGGTGCCGGACGCGATGACCAATCTTGCTCCCATTCCGGACAGTCTGAGCGACGAACAGGTGCTGATGTGCCCCGACATCATGTCGACCGGCTTCTCTGGCGCAGAGAGCGGCAAGGTACGCATCGGCGACGTCGTCGCCATCTTCGCCCAGGGTCCGATCGGACTCTGCGCCACGGCGGGCGCGCGGCTGATGGGCGCCACCACGATCATAGCCGTGGATGCGGTCCCGGCGCGGATGGAGATCGCGCGCAAGATGGGCGCGGATCACGTCGTCGATTTCACCAAGGTGGATCCCGTGGAAGAAATCATGCGGCTCACGGACGGCCGCGGTGTCGACGTCGCGATCGAAGCGCTCGGGCGCCAGGCGACCTTCGAGGCTGCCCTGCGTGTGTTGCGCCCCGGCGGAACATTGTCGTCGCTTGGCGTTTATTCCGGCGATCTCACCATCCCGCTCGGGGCATTTCTGGCCGGGCTTGGAGACCACACCATCGTCACCACACTCTGCCCCGGCGGCAAGGAACGCATGCGCCGCCTGATGGAAGTGATCGCGGCGACCCGGCTCGATACGCGCCCGCTCGTCACCCACCGCTTCAAGCTCGACCAGATCGAGGAGGCCTACGAACTGTTCGCCAATCAGCGCGATGGAGTGCTCAAGGTGGCAATTACGCCTTAGGCTATTTCAGCTTCGGTCCTCGAACTGTCCGAAAATTACCCGAGCCGGTCCCGAACCGCTTTCTGACAGCAGCGCCGTGTTGCCCGTTTCGGCGGCCAGCGGCGCAGCCGGATCAGATTTCACGCGCTGTCGCCCGCAACGCCCCCTGACGAGTATCAGCGATGTCAAATACGGAAAATACGCGCATCGACCTGGAGGCGACATGGCACGCCATGGAGCCATCCGGGGCTCTCGCGGCGCTCCAAACGAGCGTCGAGGGTCTCTCGGATGACGAGGCTGCGCGGCGTCTGACCATTCATGGGCGAAACTCCTTGCCGCACGGTCCGCGCCGCAGTGCACTGGTCCGCTTTCTCCTGCAGTTTCACAACCTGCTCATCTACGTGCTCATGGCAGCCGGCGCACTCGCGGCGGCGATCGGCCATGGCACCGACGCCATCGTAATCATGGCCGTCGTCGTCGCCAACGCAATCATCGGTTTCGTCCAGGAAGGGCGTGCCGAAAAGGCGCTGGAGGCGATCAGCAGCATGATCGAGCCGCACGCTTCCGTCATCCGGGGCGGCCGCCGCGTGACGATCGGCGCCGACGAAGTGGTGCCGGGCGATCTCGTGATGCTCGAGGCCGGCGATCGGGTTTGCGCCGACCTGCGCCTCATCAAGGCGCGCAACCTGCGGGTGGACGAGGCGATCCTGACCGGCGAGTCGGTTCCGGTCGACAAGACGACCATGGCGGTCGATCCGGGGGCGCCGCTCGGGGACCGCCTGTCGATGACGTTCTCCGGGACCTTCGTCACCGCCGGCCAGGGAACAGGTGCCGTGGTGGCGACGGGGGCGGCGACCGAACTTGGACGGATCAGCGCCCTGATCGGTGCGGTGGAGCGCCTGGCCACGCCGCTCGTGCGGCAGATGGACCAGTTCGCCCGCCAGATCACCTTCGCCGTGCTCGGCGTTTCGGTCCTGGTGTTCGCCTACGCCGTCCTCGTGCAATCCTACGGGCTGGACGATGCCTTTATGGTGGTGGTCGGTCTCGCGGTTGCGGCCATCCCGGAAGGCCTGCCGGCCGTCATGACCATCGCGCTCGCCGTCGGCGTCCAGCGCATGGCCCGCCGGAACGCCATCATACGCAGGTTGCCCGCCGTCGAGACGCTGGGCTCGGTATCGGTGATCTGCTCCGACAAGACCGGCACCCTCACCCGAAACGAGATGACGGTCAGTGCCATCGTGACGGCAGACCGGACCATCGCGGTCGAGGGAGCTGGCTACAGGCCCGAGGGCATCTTTCGCACCGAGGCCGGCAATATCCTCGATCCCGCCGCCGATCCCGTGCTCGAGGAACTGTCGCTCGCGGCTCTGCTCTGCAACGACGCGCAGTTGCGGCAATCCGGCGAGACCTGGATCGTCGACGGCGATCCGATGGAAGGCGCGCTGGTTTCGCTGGCGATCAAGGCCGGGCATGATGCCCGTGCGGCACGGACGGGCTTTGTTCGCCTCGACGAAATCCCTTTCGACTCGCGCCACCGCTATATGGCCACGCTTCATGCACGCGACACCCGGCCACCTGCCGTCTATGTCAAGGGCGCGCCGGAGCGTATCCTGGAGATGTGCAGCCATGCGGCAACCCTCGACGGCGAGCAGCCGCTGGATTCCGGCGCCTGGCACCGGCAGGTCGATTTGCTTGCGGCGGGCGGCCAGCGCGTGCTGGCCCTCGCCCGTCGCACGATGGAACATGGCGCCGGCAATATCTCACCGGCAGATGTAGAGCACGGGCTCACACTCCTTGGCCTGGTCGGTCTGATCGACCCGCCGCGTCCCGAAGCGATCGCGGCGGTTGCCGAATGCAAGATGGCCGGCATCAGGGTCAAGATGATCACCGGCGACCACGCCGCGACGGCGCGCGCCATCGCGCTCCAGCTCGGCCTCGCCGATGATCCGAAGGCGATCACCGGCCAGGATCTGGATGCAATGGAGGATGCCAGCTTCCATCGACACGCCCAGGAGGCGGTGGTCTTCGCCCGTACCAGCCCGGAGCACAAGCTTCGGCTCGTCGAATCCCTCCAGGCGGACGGCTCCATTATCGCCATGACGGGCGACGGGGTGAACGACGCGCCGGCACTGAAACGCGCCGATGTCGGAGTCGCCATGGGCGGCAAGGGAACGGAGGCAGCCAAGGAAGCCAGCGAGATGGTGCTGGCAGACGATAACTTTGCTTCCATCGTCGCCGCCGTTCGCGAGGGACGCACCGTTTACGACAACCTGACCAAGGTCATCACCTGGACCTTGCCCACCAATGGCGGTGAGGCATTCACCATCATTCTCGCCATCCTGTTCGGCCTGACCCTGCCCGTGACAGCCGTCCAGATTCTCTGGATCAACATGATCACGGCGGTGGCGCTCGGCCTCACTCTCGCCTTTGAACCCACCGAACCCGGCGCCATGCACCGCCCGGCGCGCCCTGCCGGTCAAAATATCCTGTCGGGCAGGCTGCTGTGGCGAATTCTCTTCGTCTCGGCTCTGATGGTGGCGGGCACCTTCGGGGTCTACGCCTGGGCGACCGCCCGCGGCCTGCCGCTGGAGGCGGCCCGGACGATGGCCGTGAACATGATCGTCGTCATGGAGATTTTCTATCTCTTCAGTGTCCGCTACGTCCACGGCACTTCCCTCACCTGGCAGGGTGTACTCGGCACCCCTGCGGTCCTGATCGGCGTCGCCATCGTGGTGGCGGCGCAGCTCGCCTTCACCTACCTGCCCCCGATGCAGGCGATCTTCGGTAGCCGTTCGATATCGCTCAACGACGGAACGGTCATCGTAGCAGTGGGCCTGGCTTTTCTGATGGTCGTGGAACTGGAGAAAGGTATCGCGGCGCGTCTGGCATCAAGCCGCGGGAAGCAGCCGGGGAAGGACAAGTGATCCGGGCCGCGTCGCGGTTCCGCTCGCTGCATGCTAGCGCCTCCTCGATCACCGTCACCCTGCTGCCGTCGATGATGCGATACCGGGGCCGAGTGTCATCGAGATCCCCCGCCTCGCCGGCCCGGGATAAGCTTCAGCCATGGCGCCGTATGGAAGGCGCTCATCAGCAGGTACATCGGGACCATGCCGCTCAGCGGCGATGCACTCGAACACAGTGCTTCCGGCGATCCGCCGCCCGGGAGTCCCGTCAGCAGCGCCATGACCGCAAAGGTCGGCGCGGCAGCGAGATGCAGAAAATCGGCTGCGCCAATCGATGGTGCATTGCCGTTGACCGCGCCGGAACCGCTGCTGCCGGTAGGAGCTTCGCTCATGTCCGTCTCTCCTCGAACCGCAAGCTGTCCGTCCATCATGGTGAGGAGCGCGACGGCCAGCGCCGTTACGCTGGCCGGCGTGCGTCTCGAACCATCTGGCATATGTTCTAGCCAGCGCGTCCGCGCATGGCGGCCTCTCCGGCGTCCGACACCTCCACCCATTTGGGGTCGGGCGCGGCGGCGGGGACGTAGCTGTCGTGCCAGTTCCACCACTTGTAGGTTGGCGTTTGCGGATATCCCTCCGGAGAATCTTCCCACTCCTCCTGGCGCCCGAGCGCCGTGATGTCGAGGTAGCTCCAGGTGCCCCCCATCGCCTCGTCGCCGCGGTTGTTGATGAAGTAGGTGCGGAAAATCCTGTCGCCGTCGCGGATGAACGCGTTGGTGCCGTGCCACTCGCCGACGCCGAAGTCGGTGTCGAAGGCGTCGGTGATGGTGTACCAGGGCATCTGCCATCCCATGCGCGCCGTGAGGCGCGCGATGTCGGCCTGCGGGGCGCGGGAGACGAAGGCGAGCGTGGTATCGCGGGCGTTCAGATGAGCGACGTGGGCGACCTGGTCGGCCACCATGGAGCAGCCGCGGCAGGCCTGATCGGGCCAGCCATGCACGCCGGGCTCAAAAAAGGCGCGGTAGACGATCAGCTGACGGCGGCCTTCGAACAGATCGCGCAGGCTCGCTTTGCCGCCGGGCCCGTCGAAGGCGTACGCCTTCTCCACGGCCAGCCACGGCATCCGCCGGCGCTCGGCGGCCAGCGCGTCGCGGGCGCGGGTGATGGCCTTCTCCTTCACCAGCAATTGCTGGCGCGCGGCTTCCCACGCCTGCGCCGAAACGACATGAGTCTTCATGGCAAACCTCCTGTGTTGCGATGTTAGTTGCGATGCTTTTTGTGTGCGCGCGCCGGCTGTCAGCCCGGCAGCCGCCGGTCGTATTCCCGGTGCAGGCGGCTCCAGCCTTCCCAGAATGGCGCCGGCTCGTCGCCCGTGGCGCGGGCGACCAGGGTGTCGAGATGCATGTGCCAGCCGGCACCGACCTTGAGCATGGTCGAGCGGTCGGGCAGACGGCGGTGGGTCACCGTCAGCAACACGCTGTCGCCTCTAGGCTCCAGTTCGAAGGTAACGTCGCCGCTGTTGTTCCAGGCGATGGACAGCTTGTGAGGCGGATCGAGTTCGGTGATCCGGCTCTGCATGCGGTGCTCTTCGGGGAAGCCTTCCGGTCGCGCGCCGGGCGGGTCGTTGAGTTCGCCGTTGCGCCACACCAGTTCGAACGGAGCGCCGGCCTTCATCTCCATCGCACCCGCCGCGAGCCATTTGCGGCGCAGCTCGCTGTCGGTGAGATACGCCCAGATGCGATCGATCGGACCGGGCAGCAGCCGCTGGATCCTCAACGTCGTGGGTTCGATCAGCGCGCCCCAGGCGTCGGGTTTTGTCCTGGTATCCATCGCCTTCTACTCCTTCAGCTTTTTTACTTTTGCCAGGTCTTCCGCGCGCAGCAGGGATTCCAGCGTGTCGAGCTTTGCGGTCCAGAAATGCTGATAACGCCGCAGCCACGCATTGGCTTCCGCCAGCCGCGCCGCCTCGAGGCGGCACAGATGGGTGCGGCCGCGGATCGTCCGCGTCACCAGCCCCGCGTTCTCAAGCACCCGCACATGTTTCGATGCGCCCGCAAGACTCATGCTGAACGGGGTCGCCAGTTCCCCGACCGTGAGTTCGCGTTTCGCGAGCTGGCCCAGCATCGCCCGTCGCGTCGGATCCGCGAGGGCATGAAAGACGGCATCGAGATGGGCGATTTGCTCAACCATGTAGTTAAGTATAGGCGCACGAAAAGAATTGTCAACCGTTCGGTTTAATTTCTCAACGGCCCGTTTCAGACACGGTCCGGCGCTAATTTAGCTGTCGCGCATCAGGCGTAGCCCACCCAGCCGCGCCAGGTGAACGCGGCATAGAACTGGCTGACGTTGCCAAAGCCGGCCTCGCGCAGCACCGCTTCGTCCTGCGCGGGGCTCAGCATGTTCAGATGTGCATCGACCGCCGCGCGGGCGCCTTCCGCCTGAACGGGATCGGCGCCGGAGGCGATTGCAAAAGCCGTATAGCGCGACAGCCACCGGGCGCGGGTTTCGTCCTGCGGAAAGCTGCAATGCGCGGCGACGAATGGCGCCCCCGGCTTCAGGCGGCGATGAATTTCGCGCACCGTGC
>NZ_JAUYQU010000227.1 GCF_030697065.1 Bradyrhizobium sp. | reverse complement strand
GAACATGATCCCGCTGTTGAAGATCTTCTCCTTGACGGGATCCCATTCGGTGATGCCGCTGGCGATATAGACGCCGTGCTTGCGGCTGAGTTCCGCAAGCGCGGTGACGAACGGCCCGTCGGTCACGGTCTCCGCGAGTTCGCGGCAATGCTCGGCCGAATCGAACAGATAGCCGGTGTCCATGCATTCCGGGAACACGATCAGCTCGGCGCCCTGCCGCACCGCGTCCTCGACATACTTCGTGGCCAGCGCGATATTGTAGTCGAAATCTCCAAGCCGGGCGAGTGTCTGCACCGCGGCGGCGCGAAAACGGCGCTTCGTCATATCCATCTCCAGGTTGATCGGTTGTTCTGCTGTGTCAGATCCTGGCCGTCGGAACGGGACGGCAATCGGTTGCGTGGCAGGGCGTCACTTCTTCACCTCCTGCCAGAAGCGGTCGAGGCAATGGCGCTTCAGCGCCATGAAGCTTTCGCCGGTGGTGACCTCGAGGTTGCGCGGCCACGGCAGGTCGATATCGACGATCTCGGCCACCCTGGTCGGCCGCCGCGTCAGCAGCACCACCTTGTCGGCCAGTTCGATCGCCTCATCGAGATCGTGCGACACCAGCAGCATCGTGGTCTTGGTCTTCATGAAGATCTTCTGCAGCTGGGCGCGCATGAACATGGTCATCTCGTAGTCCAGCGCCGAGAACGGTTCGTCGAGGAACAGCACTTCCGGTTCGGTCACGAGGGCGCGAAGAATCGACACTGCCTGCTGCTGGCCGCCCGACAGCGTATAGGGATAGGCGTCGAGATCGATCCGGATCTCGAAATCGGCGAGCAGCTTTTCCACGCGGTCGCGGCGTTCCTTGCGCGGGATGCCCATCACCTTGAGCGGATAATGGATGTTGTCGATCGCCTTCAGCCAGGGGAACAGCGCCTCGCGGTAATTCTGGAAGACGTAGGAAACCCGCGTCTCGCTGATGAGCTGGCCGTCGTACAGGACTTCGCCGGCGTCCATCGGCATCAGGCCGGACACCATGTTGATCAGCGTGCTCTTGCCGCAGCCGTTCGGGCCGAAGATCGAAATGAAATGCCCGAGCGGCAGGTCGACGGCGAAATCGTCGTAGACCACGGCGTCGTTGAAGGTCTTGCGCAACCCGCGGATCGTCATCAGGGGCTGCCGCTTCGGCTTCGACGCGGCAGCCTGCGGCGCCTCTCCCGCGGCTGGCTCCATGGGCCTGATCGGCGCGATGTTGCTCTTGGCCATCTTCAGGTTCCGAGCTCGGCCTTGGTCAGCAGCTTGTCGCGCACGTTCAGCGGTCCGGCGAGCACGCCCTCCTTGATGAAGATATCGACCAGCGCCTGATACGACTTGATGTCGGTGTCGTTGAGATCCTTGAACCCGCGCAGATAGGGCTGCGCCAGCAGTTCGAGCTGGTCCGGCTTGATCGGGGTGTACTTCGGAATCGCCTCCTTGTACTTGGCGAAATCCGCATTGACGAGATCGGTGGCCTGATCGATCACCGCGACCACGCGCTTGGCGACATCGGGGCGATCCTTGAGAAACTTGGTCGTCATGACCGATGCGCCCGAATAGAACGGGTCGGCGATGACGCCGGCCACCGGATTGGTCATGGCGCGCTTGGCCTTGCCGGACGCCACCGCGATCGAGCCGACCGGCTCCAGCGACAGTGTCGCATCCACGGTGCCGCCGACCACCGCCGGCACCTGCATGGCGACCGCGAGATCGACGAGCTTGACGTCCTTGTCCGGATCGAGCCCCGCGGCCCGCACCATGTGCCGCGAGATGGTCCGCCACTGGATACCCGGCACGTGCCCCAGCGTCTTGCCCTTGAGGTCGGCGAAGGCCTTGATGGTGCTGTCCGGCTTGACGATCAGCCCGTCATTGATCCGGTTGACCGCGATGCCGCCGCCCTGCAGGCCGAAAATCTTGAGCTTTCCCGGAAACTTTGATTCCGCGATCATGGCGATGCCGGCGGCGGCGCCGGGCGGTCCGAAGTCGGCGCGTTCCGCGATCAGCGCGTCGATGATCTGGTTCGGCGATTCCATCTTGTTGGAGTCGATTTCGATGCAGGCCTTCTCGAACAGCTTTTCCTCGATCGCGACGTAATAGGCGGTGGTCTGCATGATCGGCAGCCAGGCCGCCGTCACCTTGTCCATCTTGTCGCAGGCGGCATAGGCGACGCCGGAGCCGGCGGACATGGCGGCCGCGACGGCGGCGGCGAACAGAACTGATTTTGACATCGCATTTACCCCTGGAAAGATGGTTGAAACAGCGGCGGTCATTTGCCCGACCAGTGGATGACGGAGCGTTCGAGGAAGAGCAGCAGCAAGTTGAGGCCGTATCCCATCGCGCCCGCCACCAGGATCGAGCCGTACATGTCGGTGAGCGAGTAGGAAATCTGCGCATCGATGATGCGATGGCCCATGCCGTCGGTGGCACCGATGAACATCTCGGCCACGATGATCACCACCAGCGCCAGCGAGACCGCGGTGCGAAGGCCAACGAAGGTTTGCGGCAGGGTTTCGAAGAAGATGACGTCGCGGAAGATGCGCAGTGACGATGCGCCCATCGACCGGGCGGCGAGAATGCGGGTCTGCCGGGCGTTCATCACGCCATAGGCGACGTTGAAGACGATCACCAGCCAGGCTGCGAACGCGGCAACCGCGATCTTGGCGAGATCGCCGAGTCCGAACAGCAGCAGGAACAGCGGAAACAGCGCGGTGGCGGGCGTCGAGCGGAAGAAATCGACGATGAACTCGACCGAGCGGTAGACCGCGGCCTTGGCGCCGAGCACGATTCCGATCGGCACGCCGGCGACGATGGCGATCACGATCGAGTATGCCACCCGCATCAGCGTCTGCGAAAAATCCCTGGTCATGCTGCCGGACCAGATGTTGGCGGCGGTATCGCGCAGCGTCTCGATCGGCGACGGCAGCAGATCCTTGTTGACCCATCCGCCTTTGGCCGCGAGCCACCAGACGGCGATCAGCAGGATCGGACCGACCGCGAGCTCCAGCGCGCGGCGGGATCCCCTGGTGTTCAATCTTGAAAGTGCAATGCGCATGTCGGCTCCGACCTTTCCGGTCAAGCAAACGGTGCCTGCGCATGTCAGCGCCCACGCCGTTTCGCCGCCCTCATCATTGCCGAACCGGACCTAAAGGAAATGCCGACTTGTGCAACGCACTGTGCATTTTTGCATATTTAAATCAGACAGATCACTGATCAATTTGCACTCATGCATGCACGTTTTATGGGCAGCATTTGCGGGGTGGCGAGGGAAAGTCTTCAAAACACTGGGGATTCGCGCAGGCCCCTTGCACGCGACGGATGTGCGATCGGTCTGGGCGATCAACAGGTTGCCCCGGGCGCCTGGCCCGGTTCAGGACACAACGGAAGGTCCCGCAGCCTCACCTGGCGAGTGAGGCCGCCCGCCGTCGGCGGCGTCGCCGCCCCATTGGCGGCCGACGGCTTAGAGCGCCGGCCTGGCCAGGACTTCGATATGAAGAAGGGATCGGATCATTTCCCTCCAGGTTAAGGAGGGAAAATCGTCAGCCCTCGAACTTGAAGGAGACCTTGAGCTTGGCGCGGTAGGCTTCGATCTTGCCCTTGGCGTCCAGTTGCATGTCGAGTTGCACCACTTCGGCGACGCGCAGATCGCGCAGGGTCTTGCCGGCCCTGTTGACGGCGGCGGCAGCGGCTTTTTCCCACGAATCCTTGCTGGTGCCGACCAGTTCAATGACCTTGTAGACGCTCTCAGCCATGTCGTCCTCCCGTTGTTGTCAGGCAGGACGCAGGTGCTCCTGCCGCGCGGGCAAGCCTATCATCGGGATACCAGCACCGAAAGGATGCGGCGCACCATTCCTGAAGCGCAGCACGCCGCGGATATCTCTCGTTGGACGACGGCGATCAGAATCCGCCCCAGTAGGGCGGGATGCCATAGTAGCGATGCAACTCGGTTTCCTGCGAGCGATCGCCCCAGTCGAAATCCTTGTCGGCGCGGAACGACGGCGCGCGCCGCAGTTCCTCGTCGTCGATGTCGAGCTGATAGGCCTCGAACCTCGGATTGTAACTCAGCCGCGCCCACGGCAGCGGCAGCAGGCTGGTTCCCATGCCGAGGAATCCGCCGAAGCCGAGGATGGCGTAGGACACCTTGCCGGTGATCTTGTCGATCATCAGCCGCTCGATGTGCCCGATCTTGTCGCCGTTGGGCCGCCGCACCGCCGTGCCTTCGACCCGGTCGCTGGCGATCAGATGGTGTGGTTTGGTCAAGACATCGCGCATCATCATCCCTCCCTGGGTTGATGAACGGGATCAACGCGATGTCCGTCGACCGGTTCCGTCAGGCCGCCAGCGCCTGCTCCGAATGCGACGCATCGTAGAAGGCCACCGCCTCGAATTTGTAGTCGCAAGCCTTGCAGTGCCAGAGATAGGAAATCCGCCGTGGACCGTTCTCGGTCCAGTCCGGCGCCGCGATCGGCGCGCCGCATTGGGCGCAGGGATTTTCACGGGGCAAATAGCCGAATTCTTTTCGGGCCATGCGCGTCTCCCTTGTGTCTTTTGGTGTTTGGCGTGTTGGGTATCGCACGCGAACTGGACAGGATGACTGCCGGATACGAACACTTGCGTGATCATAATGGCCGGCGCGGATTTCGTCTAATCACATTCGTCTAATCACAGCCTTGGTCAGCTCCCGCAGGATCGCCGATCAACGCCTTCAAACGACTTACCGCGCTGAAGCGAAACAAGCCTCTGACAAAAGCCGGGTTTTCGCCACATCGCCGCCCGGCGATTGCAACAATCCGGGCACTTAAACGTTCAATCCTGCAATCCCGCTTGTTCGAGGCCCCTTCCCGATGAAACGTTCATTGTCGCTCGCCTGGCTCGCCGCCATGGCCGCGCTGTCATTTACGCAAACCGCGGCGGCACAGCGCGCCGATTATGAGGCGATGGTCGCGACCCACGCCCGGGCCAACGGGGTGCCGGAAGCGCTGGTGCATCGCGTCATCGTGCGGGAAAGCAAGTACCGCGCGGACGTGGTCGGGCGCGGCGGCACCATCGGCCTGATGCAGATCAAGCTCGCGACCGCGCGCGGCATGGGCTACACCGGCGACGCCGACGGGCTGCGCGACCCCGACACCAATCTGACCTATGCGGTCAAATACCTCGCCGGCGCATATCGCGCGGCCAATGGCGACGCCGACCGCGCCGTCGGCTACTACGCCGCCGGCTATTACTTCGCGGCCAAGCGGCAGCGGCTGGCGGGCAGCGTGCACAATCGCGCCACCCAGGTCGACGGGGCCTGGGACGCCCGCGCCCAGGTTCCCCTGCCGCGAGTCCGTGCAAAGCCCTGACGCGCGCGTTGACACTCCCGGCCATCGGCCTACATTAGACCTGTTCCGAGGGGAGCTCCGATGAGGAGCTGAGATACCGCACGCTCCAAGCCTGGCCTTCAGGCGAGAGACCGCGGTGACCCTTTGAACCTGATCCGGGTCATGCCGGCGAAGGGACAGGGATGTACCAGAGTTCGAAGCCACAGCGCGGGCCGTTGCCCGCCGCAAACAGGGGAGATTCCCCGGTTTCCGTCATCGGTGCCGGCATTGCCGGCGCGTGGCAGGCGTTGCTGTTCGCGCAGGCCGGCCACGACGTCACGCTGCACGAGCGCAGCGACGCGGCGATGATGCTCTCCACCAGCCACTGGGCCGGCGGCATGCTGGCGCCGTGGTGCGAGAGCGAGATCGCCGAACCCGTGATCTCCAGGCTCGGCCTGCGCGCGCTCGACCTGTGGCGCCGCGAATTGCCGGACACCCCGTTCAACGGTTCGCTTGTCGTGGCGCACAGCCGCGACCGCAACGATTTCGAGCGTTTTGCCCGGCTCACCAAGGGCCACCAGCGGCTCGATGCGGCGGCGCTGGCCGCGCTCGAGCCCTCACTGGAGGGCCGTTTTCGCGACGCGCTGTTCTTCGCCGGCGAAGGCCATGTCGAGCCGCGCCGCGTGCTGCCGCAACTGCATGCGCGGATCGTCGCCGCCGGCGGCACCATCCGCTTCAACAGCGAGCCAGCGCCCGACGACCTCGACGGCATCGTGATCGACTGCCGCGGCCTCGCCGCGCGCGACACCCAGCCCGCGCTGCGCGGCGTCAAGGGCGAGTTGATCCTGATCGAGACCGGCGAGGTGCAGCTGGCGCGTCCGGTGCGGCTGATCCATCCGCGCTGGCCGCTCTATGTGATCCCGCGCGAGGACGGCAGGTTCATGCTGGGCGCCACCACGATCGAGGCCGAGGACACCGGCGTCAGCGTTCGCTCCGCGCTGGAACTGCTGGGCGCCGCCTATGCGGTGCATCCGGCGTTCGCCGAAGCGCGGATTCTGGAATTCGGCTCCGGCCTGCGCCCGGCATTTCCCGACAATTTGCCGCGCATCGCCGTGGATGCGCAGCGCATCGCGGTGAACGGACTCTATCGCCACGGTTTCCTGATCGCGCCGGCGCTGGCGGAACTGACGCTGGCCTATGTCGAGCGCGGCCAGATCGACAATGAGGTGATGCAATGCGCGTGATCGTCAACGGCGAGCCCCGGGAGATCAGCGCCAGTCGCGTCGACGCGCTGCTGAGCGAGCTGGACTATGAAGGCAGCCATTTCGCCATCGCATTGAATTACGACGTGCTGCCGAAGAGCAAATGGGCGGAGACGCCGCTGAACAGCGGCGACGAGATCGAGATCATCACGCCGCGGCAGGGAGGGTGATGGGATGATGAGCCGCAATCGCCCAATCGAAACGCCGCCGTCATCGCCCGGCTTGACCGGGCGACCCAGTACGCCGCGGCCTCCCGGTCGTCATTCCGGGGCGCGCGCCAGCGCGAACCCGGAATCTCGAGGAAGCAGATTCGCACCCAACGTCGGGATTCCGGATCGGTCCGCGATGCGGACCGTCCGGAATGACGGAGAGCATCCATGCTGAACTTCTACGGCAAGACCTTCGCCTCGCGGCTGCTGATCGGCAGCGCGCTGTATCCGTCGCCGGCGATCATGCAGAACGCGATCCGCGCCTCGGGCGCCGGCATCGTCACGGTGGCGCTGCGCCGCGAGGCCGCAGGCGGCAAGACCGGCGATGCGTTCTGGTCGCTGATCCGCGAGCTCGACGTCACGGTGCTGCCGAACACCGCGGGCTGCCGCAGCGTGCGCGAGGCGGTGACCACCGCGAAGCTGGCGCGCGAATTGTTCGGCACGCCCTGGATCAAGCTGGAAGTGATCGCCGACAACGACACGCTGCAGCCCGACGTCGTCGCGCTGGTCGAGGCCGCCGCTATTCTCATCAAGGACGGTTTCGAGGTATTTCCCTATTGCACCGAGGATCTCTCGGTCGCGATGCGGCTGGTCGATGCCGGCTGCAAGGTGGTGATGCCGTGGGCCGCGCCGATCGGCAGCGCCAAGGGCATCGTCAACCGCGACGCCCTGAAACTGCTGCGCGACCGGCTGCCCGACATCACGCTGGTGGTCGATGCCGGATTGGGCGCGCCGAGCCACGCCGCGCAGGCACTCGAACTCGGCTACGACGCCGTGCTCTTGAACACCGCCATCGCAAAGGCCGCGGACCCCGTCGCGATGGCCAACGCCTTCCGGCTCGGCGTCGAGGCTGGCCGCACGGCCTACGAGGCGGGCCTGATGGAAGCCCGCGATTTCGCCTCCCCTTCAACCCCTGTCGTTGGGACACCGTTCTGGCATGCCGTATCCTGACAAATTCTATCCCGTCGTCGACACCGTCGCCTGGGTGGCGCGGCTGGCGCTGCTCGGCGCCGGCACCATTCAACTGCGCGCCAAGGATCTCAACGATTCCGAAGCGCTGCAGATGGTCACCGACGCGCTCGAAGTCATCAAGGGCACGTCAGCCAAGCTGGTGGTCAACGACTACTGGCGCGCGGCGATCGTCGCCGGGGCCAAGCATCTGCATCTCGGCCAGGAGGATCTCGAAGGCGCCGACCTCGCCGCGATCCGCGAGGCCGGGCTGACGCTCGGGATCTCCACCCATGACGACGAGGAACTGGCCACCGCCTTGCGCGCCGAGCCGGATTACATCGCGCTCGGCCCGATCTTCCCGACCACGCTGAAATCGATGCGCTTCGCGCCGCAGGGCATTGCGAAAATCACCGAATGGAAAAAGCGCATCGGCGACATCCCGCTGGTGGCGATCGGCGGCATCAAGCTGGAACAGGCCGCGGAGATTTACGCCGCCGGCGCGGATTCGATCGCGGTCGTCAGCGACGTCACGCAGCATCCCGACCCCGACGCGCGGGTCCGCGCGTGGCTCGGGCTGAAGGTGGATGCGGCGTGACGATTGCAGCAAATACCGCTGTCATCGCCCGGCTTGACCGGGCGACCCAGTATTCCAGAGCCGGTCGCGGTCAACCGGGAAGCCGCGGCGTACTGGATCGCCCGGTCAAGCCGGGCGACGACACCTTTGTTGTGGCGGGCATCTTCGCTGCGCTCGCAATGACGGGAAAACCGCCCACGTCATTCCGGGGCGCGCGCAGCGCGAACTACGATGTGCAATCGTACATCGGAGAATCTCGCGCAACAATTTCCGGATTCCGGGTTCGATGCTTCGCATCGCCCCGGAATGACGGGGCCAACGATCAGAAATTCACAGGAGGATAGGCCATGAACATCCGCTCGAATCCCGACACCACGCTGCCCGCCGTCACCACCGGGCCGCTGCCGTCCTCGCGAAAGATCTTCGTGACGCCCGACGAGGCGCCGGACCTGCGCGTGCCCCTGCGCGAGATCATCCTGAGCAAGGGCGCCGGCGAGCCGGACCTGCCGGTCTACGACACCTCGGGCCCCTATACCGATCCAACTGTGACCATCGACGTCAACGCCGGGCTGTCTCGCGGCCGCATCGCATGGGTGAAAGAGCGCGGCGGCGTCGAGGAATATCAGGGCCGCGACATCAAGCCGGAAGACAATGGCAATGTCGGCGCGGCGCACGCCGCCAAATCCTTCACCGCGCATCACAGGCCGCTGCGCGGCGTCGGCGACCACATGATCACGCAACTGGAATTCGCCCGCGCCGGGATCATCACCAAGGAGATGATCTACGTCGCCACCCGCGAAAACC
>NZ_JAUYQU010000085.1 GCF_030697065.1 Bradyrhizobium sp. | reverse complement strand
GACAGCCTTGGCCTACTTCATCGGCTCCAGCACCGAGACGTAATTCGCCACCGCGGCGCCGCCCATGTTGAAGATGCCGGCGAGTTTTGCGTTCTTGATCTGCATGCCCTCGGGCGCCTGGCCGACCAGTTGCATGGCGCTCATCACATGCATGGAGACGCCGGTGGCGCCGATCGGATGGCCCTTGGACTTCAGGCCGCCGGAGGGATTGACCGGCAGCTTGCCGTCCTTCTGGGTCCAGCCCTCCTTGATGGCGCGGGCGCCCTGCCCGCGCGGCGTCAGGCCCATCGCTTCATACTCGATCAGTTCGGCGACAGTGAAGCAGTCATGGGTTTCGACGAAGGAGAGATCGTTCAGCGTCACGCCGGCCGACTGCAGCGCGCGCTGCCAGGCCACGGTGCAGCCCTCGAACTGCAGAATGTCGCGCTTCGACATCGGCAGGAAATCCTGGGCATGGGCGGTGGCGCGGATGTTGACCGCCTTGCCCATGGTTTTCGCGGTCTCCGCGTCGGTCAGCACCAGCGCCGCGGCGCCATCGGATACCAGCGAGCAGTCGGTACGCTTCAAGGGTCCTGCGACAAACGGATTCTTCTCGCTCTCGGAGCGGCAGAACTCAAAACCAAAATCCTTGCGCATCTGCGCATAGGGATTGGCGACGCCGTTCTTGTGGTTCTTGGCGGCGATCATCGCCAGTGCATCGGACTGGTCACCGTATTTCTGGAAATAGGCCTGCGCGATCTTCCCGAACACGCCGGCAAAGCCGCCGGGGGTCTCGCCGTCCTCGGGCAGATACGACGCCCGCAACAGGTTGCGGCCGATTTCGGCCGGCGGCGTCCGCGTCATCTGCTCGACGCCGACAACCAGCACGACCTTTGCCGCACCCGCGGCAATCGCCCGGATGCCCTGATGCACCGCGGCCGATCCGGTGGCGCAGGCATTTTCCACCCGTGTCGCCGGCTTGAAGCGCAAGGCCGGGTCGGCCTGCAGCACCAGCGAGGCGGTAAAGTCCTGTGGCGAGAAGCCGGCGTTGAAATGCCCGAGCACGATTTCATCGACATCCCCGGCGGAGATGCCGGCATCGGCCAGGGCATCGACGGCGACCTTCACCACGAGGCTCTCGACGGTCTCGGTATCGAATTTTCCGAATGGCGTGTGCGCCCATCCGACGATGCTGGCTGTCATGGTCGTTCTCCCTGTCTGGCTCGGGATGGTATGTAGCCTATCTTCACGCCGGTTTCAGCGATTTCATGGCCCGTTCGCACATGGCGGTTATGTCCGCCCAGTTGCCGGATCGGATATCGGCGGCCGGACACAGCCAGGAACCGCCCACCGCGACCACATTGGGCTCGGCCAGCCACGCCGCCGCATTGGCCTCGCCGATCCCGCCGGTCGGGCAAAATCGTGCGTCCGGAAACGGCCCCGCCAGCCCCCGCAGCGCCTTGATCCCGCCGGACTGCTCCGCCGGAAAGAACTTCGTCAGATGGAAGCCGTGGGCCATCGCCTGCATCAGTTCCGATGCTGTGGCTATTCCCGGCGCGAACGGCAGCGAGCTTGCCGCAGCAGCCTTCAGCAACTCGGGGGTGGCGCCGGGGCTGATGCCGAACCGGGCGTCAATATCCTCCGCGCGGGCCAGGTCATCGGCGTTCAGGATGGTTCCGATTCCGACCACGGCTTCCGGCACATCGGCGATGATCGCCTTCGCGGCCGGGAGCGCGACCAGCGTGCGCAAGGTGACTTCCAGGACGCGGACGCCGCCGGCGACCAGCGCCCTTGCCAGCGGGACCGCATCCGCGAGCCGCTCGATGGTCAGCACCGGGATGACGCAGCCGGATTGCAGCAGCGCGGCGAGCTCTTCCTGCTTCTTCGTCATGGTGAGGCCTCATGAGCGGATCCCGGCCCAGGCGATATGTCGGTCGGCATCGCCGAACGCGGGATGATGGCACCGGGATAACATACCACGACGCCGCCGAGGCGATGGCCGGCCCGGGCGGCTTCGACCGGCTCCGCGCCCGCCAACCGCGCGGCGATGTAGGCAGCGGAAAAGCTGTCCCCTGCCGCGGTGGTATCGACGACAGGCTGCGTGATGGGCGCCGGCCTCACCTCGTGCGACACTCCGTCAAACCGCACGATGCTTCCGGGGCTGAGAAGTTTCAGGACCACTTCGTTGCCGGGAATGCGCGCCATGAGTTGCTCGTCGCTCTCGTCGGGATAGAGCGGCAGCAAATCCTCCGGCGAAGCCAGCACGATGTCTGATACAGCGAACGCGTCGCCAAAGACGGCGCGCGCGACATCGGGATCGCTCCAGCCACGGGCACGATAATTGGTGTCGAAAGCGATGCGGGCGCCGTGCTTTCGGGCACGGTCGAGCGCGCCGATCAGTTTCGTTCGCCCTTGCGGGCTGTAGATCGACAGTGTGATGGCCGACAGATAGATGACCTCATAGGACGCGAGCAATTCCAGGAGATCGCCGGTTTCGGGCAGATCCATCAGGCTGCGGGCGGCGGAGTTCTCGCGCCAGTGAAAGAACCGGCGGTCGCCGAACGCGTCGGTCTCGATCATGTAGATGCCGGGCAATTTGCCTTTCAGCCGCGACACGCGGCTGGTGCCGACGCCCTCCGCTGCCCAGCCCGCCACCATCTCGTCGCTCATGGGATCGTCACCCAGCGCGGTGATGTAGTCGACGCCGACGCCGAGTCGGGCCAGATAGACCGACGTGTTGAGGGTATCGCCGCCATACCCGCGTGAAAACAGGCTGGCCTGCCCGCCTCCCCGGGCCTGTTTCAGCTCGATCATGCATTCGCCGATGCAGGCTACCTGGGTCATGAGTTTTGCACCGTCGTTGCAAACCAACGGGACGGCGCGCCGCTCGCCACACCACGACTGTCGTCGCCCGGCTCGTCCGGGCGATCCAGTATTCCAGAGACGGTCGTGTTCATCCGAGAAGCCGCGGCGTACCGGGTCGCCCGGACAAGCCGGGCGATGACAGCGGAGTATGTTTCATCCATCGGGGTTGGCCCCAAGGGGAAGACGCAAGACTCAGTCCACAAACTTGCCGCCGAGTTCGTCCTCGATGTGAATCCTGATGATGTCATCGAAGGTCTGTTCGGCGGTGGTGAAGCCGAGTTCGCGCGCCCGTCGGGCGTCGAAGTTGCGCGGCCATCCCGCGACGATTCCCATGATGAACGGATCGGGCTCGCGCTTGATCCGCCCCGCCACCTTGTCGCCCGCCACCCGCTTCAGCGCCGCGATCTGCTCGCCGACGGTGGCCGACAGGCCGGGCATGGTGAGGTTGCGGCGCGCGCCGGCGGTCGCACTGTCCATGGTCGCCGCGTGCAGCAGGAAGCCGACGGCGGAACGCGGCGAGGCATGCCAGTGGCGGACATCCTCGGACACCGGCAATACCGCTTCCTTGCCGGCCAGCGGTTCGCGCAGGATGTTGGAGAAGAACCCCGACGCCGCCTTGTTGGGCAGGCCCGGACGGATGCAGATGGTCGGCAGCCGGATGCCGATGCCGTCCAAGAAACCGCGGCGCGAATAATCCGCCAGCAGCAATTCACCGATCGCCTTCTGGGTGCCGTAGCTCAAAAGCGGGGTATGGAAGAACTCGTCGCCGATGGCGTCCGGGAATGGCGCGCCGAACACGGCGATCGACGAGGTGAAGACGATGCGGGGCTTGTAGCCGTCCCCGATCAGCCTGATGGCGTCCAGCAGCATCCGCGTGCCGTCGAGATTGATGCGGTAGCCCTTGTCGAAATCGAGCTCGGCCTCGCCGGAGACGATCGCCGCGAGGTGGAATATGACGTCGGGCCGGTCCGCCACCAGCGGTTCGGCGGCGCCCGGCACGGCGAAGTCGCAGGTGACGGTATCGACCGGAAAACCCGCATTGGCGGGTTTTGCCGGAGCGACGACGTCCTGAAGCGTCATCCGCGTGATGTCGCGCTTGCCGAGGCGGCCGTCGCGCAGCAACCGCTCGGTCAGCTTGCGGCCCACCATACCGGCGGCGCCCAGTACCAGAATGTGCAAAGCCCTTCTCCTTCATAATTCGGAACTTGAGATGCGGGCCTGCAGGCTCACTCCTTGACGGCTCCCGTCATTGCCGAAACATAATGCTCGACGAAGAACGCGTAAAGGATGACCAGCGGCAGCGACCCCGCCAGCGCGCCCGCCATCAGCGAACCCCAGCGATAGACGTCGCCATCGACGAACTCGTTGACGATCGCGACCGGAACCGTCTTGTTCTGCACCGAGGTAAGAAACGTCAGCGCGTAGATGAACTCGTTCCAGCACAGCGTGAAGCAGAAGATGAACGCCGATATCAATCCGGGAATCGACAGCGGCAGCACGATCTTGGTCAGGATCTGCCAGCGGCTGGCGCCATCGATCAGGGCGCATTCCTCCAGCTCGAACGGGATGGTCTTGAAGTAACCCATCAGCAGCCAGGTCGAGAACGGAATCAGGATGGTCGGATAGGTCAGGATCAGCGCGAACGGCGTGTCGAACAGGCCGTACTGGAAAACCACCGTCGCGAGCGGGATGAACAGGATCGAAGGCGGCACCAGATACGCCAGGAAGATGAACCCGCCGACCCACTGCGCACCGCGGTAACGCAACCGCACGATCGCGTAGGCAGCGAGCACGGAGGCCACGATCGACAGGATGGTGGCGCAGATTGCCACATACATCGTGTTCCACAGCCAGAGCGGATAGTAGCTGTCGAACAGCAGTTTATGAATGTGCTTGAACGTCGGATTCCAGGTCCAGAACGGGTTGTAGGTGTTGAGATCGAGCAGTTGCTCGTCCGGTTTCACCGCGGTGAGCGCCATCCAGTAGAACGGGAACAGCAGGACGATCACGATGATCGAGAGCGGCAGATAGAGCGTCACCAGACGCCGCGGCAGCGACTCCAGATAGCTCATGCCGACGCTGTGATCGTCGGCCGCCACGGTTCGCGCCGTGCCCGACAGCACGGCCTTGAGATCGGCGGGCTGTGTGCGCAAATCAGTCATTGTTCTCACCCTGTTGCCACTTGCGCGGCGCGCGCGGGGCCTGCCCCGTTCGCGCAAGAAGAACCAACCAGCGCCGTGGATCAGTCATTGTTTTCACCCTGCTGCCACTTGCGCCGCTGCAGTCCGAACCAGGAGACCATGATCGCCGCCAGCAGGAACGGGATCATCGCATTGGATATGGCCGCGCCCTCGCCGAGCACGCCGCCGATGATCGCGCGCTGGTAAGACAGCGTGGCCATCAGATGGGTCGAATTGACCGGACCGCCGCGGGTCATCGCCCAGATCAGCTGGAAGTCGGTGAAGGTGAACAGCACCGAGAACGTCATCACGACGGCGATGATGGGGGTCAGCAGCGGATAGGTGATGTTGCGGAACATCTGCCAGCGGGTCGCGCCGTCGAGGGTGGCGGCTTCATACAGCGACGGCGAGACGGTCTGCAGCCCGGCCAGCAGCGTGATCGCGACGAACGGAACGCCGCGCCAGATGTTGGCGAAAATCACGCAAGCCCGCGCCCAGTAGACGTCGCCGAGGAAATTGATGTTCTCGGTGATCAGTCCCATCTCCTTCAGCGACCAGGAGATGATCGAGAACTGGGAATCGAAGATCCACCAGAATGCCAGCGCCGACAGCACGGTGGGAACGATGAAGGGGATCAGCACCAGCGCGCGCAGCATCGCCTTGAACGGCATGTTTTCGTTCAGCAGCAGCGCCAGATAGAGACCGATCCCGAATTTGATGGCGCTGGCGACGAAGGTGTACAGCAGCGTGTTGAACACCGACAGCCAGAAGATCGAATCGTCCCAGAGCCATTCGTAGTTTTCCAGCCCGATGAACGCGCCGGGCCGGCCGATGCGCGCATCCGTGAACGAGATCCAGATTCCGAGCCCCAGCGGATAGGCCAGGAAAAACAGCAGGAACGCCATCGCCGGAAGCATGAACCAGAGCGCGATGAAGTTGCGATTGGACTTGATCTGCTCCCACCTGGTCGCTTCGCGAATCGGCGGCCGAACTCTGGGTTGCAGTGCGATGTCAGCCATCAACGGAATCCCGTATTCATTCAATCGGCAATCATGCCGTCATCACTCGCATCAAGGCAGTTTCGCGCGGTATGGCCGGCCGGGCGGGCGGCATTGTCTGCCGCCCGCCCGGTTGCTCTCAGCGATAGATGCGCTTCAACTGACGCTCGGCGATCGCGATCGAGCCGGCGGCGGTCTCGCGGCCGGTGCAGTAGTTGGCGAACATGTCGACCACGAGGAAGTCGGCGATCGCGGTAGCCGCCTTCTCGCCGGGGGTGCCGATGCCGGAAGCCGGCAGCGCGCGCTTGCTGGCCTGGCTGAACACCTGGTTCTTGGGATCGGCGGTCCAGACCGGCGAAGCGTCATACGCGTTGAGCGTATGGGTGAGATAGCCGCGCGCGCCGCTCAGCCACTTGTCGTAGTTTTCCTTCTCCAGCATGAAGGTGATGAAGGCTTTCGCAGCGTTCGGGTATTTGCTGAACTTGAACGCCAGGATCGGAACGCAAAGCTGCAGCTCGGTCGGCTTGCCGACCGGACCGACCGGCCACAACGCGTGATAGGTGTCCTCGGCGAGTTCCTTCTTGGACGCATCGTCCTTGGCCGCGACGTAGATCGAGATGCCGTTGGCGGTGCAATGCAGATCGCCGGACAGGAAGATCTTGTTGTTCGACGAGTCGTTCCAGGACGCCGCGCCGGGCAGGAAGGTGTCGGACAGCGCCTTGCAGTATTCCAGCGCCTTCAGGGTTTCCGGCGAATTGATGATGACCTTGTTGTTCTTGTCGACGGTGTAGGCGCCGTGACCCCAGAGGATCCAGTGCAGCCAGGCATTGGCGTCGCCCGAGGCGTGTCCGAGCGGGAAGCCGGCCGGGGTGTTGTTCTTCTTCAGCGCCTTGCACATTTCGAGGAAGCCCGCAAAATCCTTCGGGAATTCCTTGAAGCCGGCCTTTTCCATCGATGATTTGCGGTAGGTCATGTAGCCGCCGATGGTGGCGACGGGAATGCCGAGCCAGTCGTTGCCCTGCTTGCAGGTGACGGCGGCCGCATCGGTCCATCCGCCGTATTTCTTGCCGAGATAGTCGGCGACGTCGTTCATCTTCAGCACCTGGGTCGGGAACAGCTGCGGCAGCGTATGCAGACCCCAGGCCAGATCGAGGCCCTGCCCGGTGTTGGCGGCGACCGAAGCCTTCGGCTGCACGTCCTCGAAGGACTCGCTGAAGACGTTCATTTCGGTGCCGGTGGCGGTCTTGAAGGCGGCGACCATGGCGTTGAAGGCGTCGTCCTCGGCCGGCACGAAACGCTTCCAGCGCATCACGGTGAGCTTGGCGCCCTTCTCGGCTTTCCAGGGCGCTGCCTGCGCCCAGGCCTTGGCGAAGTCGAGCAGAGCCGGGCCAGTCAGCGCGCCGGTTGCCGCAAGCGCGGTGCCGCCCTGAAGCAGGCTGCGGCGGGTAAAGTCATGCATGGTCGATCCTCCCTTTTTGGATTTGATTATGTTTTTCAGTTCAGTCGCTTCCCGGTGGTCTCGTCGAACAGATGCACGAGCGACGGATCCGGCTTCAGCCGGATCTTTTCGCCCGGATTGAATTGATGGCGCTCGCGGAACACGGCGACGACCTGTTCGCCGCCGAGCTTGGCGAACACCTGGGTTTCCGAGCCGGTCGGCTCGACCACCACGATCTCGGCCTCCGCGCCATCGTCGGCGATGGTGAAATGCTCGGGCCGGATGCCGTACACCGCGGGCCGGCCTTCCGAATTGGCGGGCGCCGATCCCAGCGGCAGCTTGACGCCGTTGGGTCCCTCGAACCCGGCGGCACCGTTCGACTTCACCTTGCCATTGAGGAAATTCATCGCCGGCGAGCCGATGAAACCCGCCACGAACTGGTTGTCGGGCTTGTCGTAGAGTTCGAGCGGCGTGCCCATCTGCTCGACGATGCCGTCATGCATCACAACGATCTTGTCGGCCATGGTCATGGCCTCGATCTGGTCGTGGGTGACATAGACCGTCGTGGTCTTCAGCCGCTGGTGCAGTTCCTTGATCTCGGTGCGCATCGCCACGCGCAGCTTGGCGTCGAGGTTGGACAAGGGCTCGTCGAACAGGAAGACCTGGGGATCGCGCACGATGGCGCGTCCCATCGCCACGCGCTGGCGCTGTCCGCCGGACAATTGCCGGGGGTAGCGGTCGAGCAGCGGCGTCAGCGCCAGGATCTCGGCGGCGCGTCTGACGCCGGTGGAGATTTCGTCCGCGGTGGCGCCGCGCAGCTTCAGCGAAAATCCCATATTGTCGGCGACCGTCATATGCGGATAGAGCGCATAATTCTGGAATACCATCGCGATGTCGCGCTCTTTCGGCTGCACGTTGTTGACGACGCGGTCGCCGATTGAAATCGTGCCGGAGGTGATGTTTTCGAGGCCCGCGAGCATCCGCAGCAAGGTCGACTTGCCGCAGCCGGAGGGTCCCACCAGAACCACGAAGGCGCCGTCCTCGATCGCAATCGACACGCCGTGCAGCACTTCAAAGCCGCCAAACGACTTTCGCACGTCGCGAATCTGCACCGACGACATGAACTTCCCTCCGTTTTTTTTCGGCACCGTATGGCCAGGCCATCGCTGCTCTGTTGCTCAACTCCGTTGTTCGAAGTCGAGCTTGATGCGCATTGTCCGCAATTCGACGATCATTAGCAATGCGGTGGTAGCGCTGTCAATGTATGTTCAACTACCGAAATTGTTGTGATATGACCGCGCCATGGAACGGAAACGAGCGAAGTCTGGCGAAATCCGGCTTACGGAAGTCGCCAAATTGGCGGGGGTGAGCCCCATCACCGCATCGCGGTTTTTTCGGAATCCGGAAGCGCTGTCGCCGAGCAAGCGCGAGCGGGTGGCGAGCGCGGCGAAGGAACTGGGCTATGTTCCGAACCTGGCGGCGCGCGCGCTGGCTTCGCAGCGCACCGAGGTGATCGGCGTCCTGATTCCGTCCCTGACCAACAACGTGTTCTCCGACGTGCTGCGCGGCATCTACGATGCGTCGGAAGGCAGCCGCTACAGCATCCAGCTCGCCAATACGCGTTATTCCATCCTGCAGGAGGAGAAATTGCTGCGGCTGTTTCAGGCCCAGAAGCCGGCCGGGTTGATCGTGACCGGCATCGATCAGACCGCGGAATCGCGCGCCGTGATGGAAGCGATGAACTGCCCGATCGCGCAGATCATGGAAATCGGCCCCGACCCGGTCGACATGATGGTAGGATTTTCGCATCACGATGCCGAATTTGCAGCGGTTTCCCATCTCGTAGCGCAGGGCTTCCGGCGCATCGGCTTTGTCGGCGCGCAGATGGATCCGCGGATGCAGCGGCGGTTCGGCGGCTACCGCGATGCGATGAAGGCCGCCTCGCTGTTCGATCCGCGCCTGATCGTGACGACACCGGTGCCGACCTCGATTACGCTGGGCGGAACGCTGCTCGCCGACCTGCTTTCGAAGGCGCCCGATATCGACGCGGTGTCCTGCGGCAATGACGACCTCGCGCTCGGCGTGCTGTTCGAATGCCAGCGCCGGCAATTGTCCGTCCCCGAAGCGATGGCGATCATCGGCTTCAACGATCTCGAGTTCATGGCCTCCGCGGTCCCTCCTCTGACCAGCGTGCGAACCAACCGCTACGAAATGGGCCGCAGCGCCGTCACCATGGTGACGGCGGCGATCGAAGGTAATCGACCACCGGAACCGGTGATCGACCTCGGCTTCCAGCTCATGATCCGGGAAAGCTCGGCGCCGCGGCGTGCCTGATCGCCGCAGGCCGCCGATCAATTCATCGCACCAGAAAATGGTAGCGCTACCTTTTGCGAGGCGCTAAGAGTGAGCGGCCACGAAACGCCCGGACCGACCCGGGTTTGCAGAACGGGCATTTCGCGCGTTAGGCTCACGCGACAAGAAATGCCATGCGGGGGAAACAACAATGAACAAGCCGCTTACCGGTGTCACCAGGCGCAAGCTTCGCTCCAGCGAATGGTTCAACAACCCGCATAATCCGGGGATGACCGCGCTCTATCTGGAGCGCTACCTGAATTACGGGCTGACCCGGCACGAATTGCAATCCGGCAAGCCGATCATCGGCATCGCGCAGACCGGCAATGATCTGTCGCCGTGCAACCGCCATCACCTGGAACTGGCGCACCGCGTCCGCGAAGGCATCCGCGCCGCCGGCGGCATCGCGATGGAATTTCCGGTGCATCCGATCCAGGAAACCGGCAAGCGCCCGACCGCGGCGCTGGACCGCAACCTCGCCTATCTCGGGCTGGTCGAATTGCTGTTCGGCTATCCGCTCGACGGCGTGGTGCTGACCACCGGCTGCGACAAAACCACTCCCGCCTGCCTGATGGCGGCCGCCACCGTCAACATGCCGGCGATCGTGCTGTCGGGCGGCCCGATGCTGAACGGCTGGCACAAGGGGCTGCGCACCGGCTCCGGCACCGTGGTCTGGAAGGCGCGCGAGGAACTGGCCGCCGGCGATATCGACTACGAGGAGTTCATGAACATCGTGGCCTCGTCGGCGCCGTCGGTCGGCCATTGCAACACCATGGGCACTGCTTCCACCATGAATTCGCTGGCGGAGGCGCTCGGCATGTCTCTGCCGGGCTGCGCCGCGATCCCCGCCCCCTACCGCGAACGCGGCCAGATCGCCTACGAGACCGGCACCCGCATCGTCGGGATGGTCTGGGAAGATCTGAAGCCGTCCGACATCCTGACCCGCAAGGCGTTCGAGAACTGCATCGTGGTCAATTCGGCGATCGGCGGCTCGACCAACGCGCCGATCCACATCAACGCGCTGGCCCGCCATATCGGCGTCGAACTGTCGATCGACGACTGGCAGAAGCACGGCCATGACGTGCCGCTGCTGGTCAACATGCAGCCCGCCGGCTTCTATCTCGGCGAGGAATATCACCGCGCCGGCGGCGTGCCCAGCGTGGTGCGCGAATTGATGGCGCACAAACGCATCCACGAAGACGCGATGACCGTCAACGGCCACACCATGGGCGACAATTGCCGCGAGGCGCCGAAGCCCGATGGCGACGTGATCTGGAGCTACGACAAGCCGCTGGTGAAGGACGCCGGCTTCATCGTCCTGCGCGGCAATCTGTTCGATTCCGCGATCATGAAGACCAGCGTGATATCGAAGGAATTCCGCGACCGCTATCTGATCACCCCTGGCGATCCCAACGCGTTCGAGGGCCGCGCCATCGTGTTCGAGGGTCCGGAGGATTACCACCACCGCATCGACGATGCCTCGCTCGAGATCGACGAGCACTGCATCCTGTTCGTGCGCGGCACCGGCCCGATCGGCTATCCCGGCGGCGCCGAGGTCGTCAACATGCAGCCGCCCGCGGCGCTGATCAAGCGCGGCATCCTGTCCCTGCCCTGCATCGGCGATGGCCGGCAGTCCGGCACCTCCGGCTCGCCGTCGATCCTCAACGCCACGCCGGAAGCCGCCGCCGATGGCGGCCTGGCGATCCTGAAGACCGGCGACAGGGTCCGCATCGACCTCAACAAGGGCAGCGCCAATATCCTGATCTCCGACGAGGAAGTGAAGGCGCGCCGTGCCACGTTGAAGGCCGAGGGCGGATTCAAATACCCCGCCAACCAGACGCCGTGGCAGGAACTCTATCGCTCCACCGTCGGCCAGCAGGCCACCGGCGCCTGCATGGAGCTCGCGACGCGCTACCACGATATCGCCGGCACGATCGGCACGGCGCGGGACAATCATTAGGATTTCGTCGTCCCCGCGAACGCGGGGACCCATAGCCACCGGCCTCGAAGAGGTAAAAGGCCTCTCACACTTTGCCCAAACGAGACGCCGCGGCGTATGGGTCCCTGCGTGCGCAGGGACCACTCGTTGAGGGTGCTTCACGAACAGCTCAAGGAGAAACAATGTCCGACCGTCTCAAGGGCAAGCGCGCCTTTGTCACTGCCGCCGCCTCCGGCATCGGCCGCGCCAGCGCCATCGCCTTTGCCCGCGAGGGCGCCACCGTGTTCGCCACCGACATCGACGAGAAGGGCCTCGCCGCGCTGCAGAGCGAGGGCATCTCCGACGTTGCAAGACTCGACGCGCGCGACACCGCTGCCGTCAACGACATGGCGAAACGAGCGGGCAAGGTCGACATCCTGCTCAACGCCGCCGGCTTCGTGCATCACGGCACCGTGCTGGAATGCTCCGACGCGGACTGGGATTTTTCCTTCGACCTCAACGTCAAGTCGATGCACCGGACCATCCGGGCGTTCCTGCCGGGCATGCTGGAAAGCGGCGGCGGCTCGATCGTCAACATCTCCTCGGCCGCCGGCGTGTTCAAGGCGGCCCCCAACCGCTACGTCTACGGCGCCACCAAGGCCGCGGTGGCGGCGCTGACCCGCGCGGTCGCGGTCGACTTCGTCACCAGGGGCATCCGCTGCAACTGCATCTGTCCCGGCACCATCGAGACGCCGTCGATGCTGGACCGCGCCGCCGCCGCCGGCCCGCAGGGCCGCGAGATGTTCATCAGCCGGCAGCCGATGGGACGGCTCGGCACCGCGGACGAGATCGCGGCGCTTGCCGTCTATCTCGCCAGCGACGAAAGCGCGTTTACCACCGGCGTCGCCCATGTCATCGACGGCGGCTGGACGCTGTAGAACAACGGCGTCATTCCGGGCGATGCGAAGCATCGAACCCGGAATCTCGAGATTCCGGGTTCGCGTCTTCGACGCGCCCCGGAACGACGGCAAGCGGACCAATCCATATCGGGTCTAACCAAGGGGAATCCGTCCATGAACAAGATCGATCTCGACGGCCGCACCGCGGTCGTCACCGGCGGGGCGCAGGGGTTTGGCCGCGCCATCACCGAGCGTTTCGTCGCCTCCGGCGCCAGGGTCGCGATCTGGGATCACGACCTGCCGTTCGCGGAGAAAACGGCGAAGGAGATCGGCCCGGCCGTCACCGCGATCAAGGTCGACGTCTCCGATCTCGCCGCGGTCGAACAGGCGCGCGACGCCACGCTGGCGGCGCTCGGCAAGATCGACATTCTCGTCAACAATGCCGGCATTGCCGGCATCAACAAGACGGTGTGGGACACCGACCTCGAGGAATGGCGCAAGGTGCTGCGCATCAATCTCGACGGCCCCTTCATCTGCTGCAAGGCGATCGCGCCCGTGATGATCAGGCAGGGCTACGGCCGCATCGTCAACATCGCCTCGATCGCCGGCAAGGAGGGCAACCCCAACGCCGCGCATTACTCGGCCTCGAAGGCCGGATTGATCGCGCTGACCAAGTCGCTCGGCAAGGAACTGGCGGCGCACGACATCCTCGTCAACGCGGTGACGCCGGCGGCCGCCAGAACCGCGATCTTCGACCAGATGACGCAGCAGCATATCGACTTCATGCTGTCGAAAATCCCGAAGGGACGCTTTGTGCTGGTGGAGGAACTGGCGGCGATGGTGTCGTGGCTGGCGTCGGAGGATTGCGCCTTCTCCACCGGCGCGGTGTTCGACATTTCCGGCGGCCGCGCGACGTATTGACGTTTTTAGCCGAGGCCTATCTACGTCATTGCGAGCGCAGCGAAGCAATCCACCCTTACTTCCCCTGCGCGCGGAGAGATGGATTGCTTCGCTGCGCTCGCAATGACGATCGAGAGAACATCATGACACACGAAGGCGGCTGCATGTGCGGTGCGGTGCGGTTCCGGTGCGAGGGCGAGCCGCTCAACGTCCGGGTCTGCCATTGCCGCAGTTGCCAGAAGGCGATGGGATCGCCGTTCTATGCCCGCGCGCTGTTTTCGCCGGACGCTCTCCGGGTCACAGGCGAGATCGCGCGCTATGCCTCGTCGGAAGCGATCGACCGGGTGTTCTGCCCGGTCTGCGGCACAAGGCTGTTTTCCTGGCGTCGCAATGGCACCGCCGCCGGCGTGGCGCTTGCGACCTTCGACGACCGCAATGCGTTCGCGCCGACCGCACATATCTGGATTTCCGAGAAGATGGACTGGGTCAAGCTCGATGACGGGCTGCCGCAGTATCGGGGGATAATGCCGCAATAATCTCGGCTCGTCGTCCCTGCGAACGCATTGAATTCGCAGGGACGACGAAAGAGAAATCCAGCTGCCGCAATCCGTGATAGGCTGATCCCACCCGGCGCCCGACAGGACCTCCATTGTTTTCAAACATCTCCTTCTACGGCATCTCGGTCTGGGTCCTGCCGCTGATCATCGCCATCACCTTTCATGAGGCGGCGCACGCCTTTGCCGCCCGCCGGCTCGGCGACAACACCGCCTACGACCTCGGCCGCGTCAGCTTCAATCCGTTGAAGCACATCGACCCGTTCGGCACCGTTCTTCTGCCCGGGATCCTGCTGCTGTCCCAGGCTCCGTTCCTGTTCGGCTATGCCAGGCCGGTCCCGGTGAATTTCCGCAATCTGCGCAACCCCCGGCTCGGCATGGTCTGGGTGGCGCTGGCCGGCCCCGGCGCCAATATTGCCCTCGCCTTGCTGGCGGCGCTGGCGTTCCATGTCCTGCCGCTGGCGCCCGCGGAGACCGCGAAATGGCTGGCCGACAACCTCAAAAACGCGCTGATCATCAATGTGCTGCTGGCGGTCTTCAACATGCTGCCGATCCCGCCGCTGGACGGCGGCCGAGTCGCGGTCGGGTTGCTGCCGAACGTACTGGCATACCCGCTGTCCCGGCTCGAACCGTATGGCATGCTGATCCTGATCGGGGTCCTGATCGTTCTGCCGCTGGCCGGTTCCCAGTTCGGCCTGAATCTTGATGTTATATCGGCGCTGGTCCGGACATCGACCGGCTATGTCATCCGTTTACTTCTCGTATTGACCGGCAATGTGTAGTTTAAAGTCTGGTGGATACCGGCGACGCCTGAGGCCAATTTGATTAAAGCTGCGGATATGCTGATCGCGCGACGTGCCGACACCAGGGCGCGTGCGGACTTTGCGACCTGGAAGATGCTGGCCAAGCTGAACGGCACCTCCTCGCTGCCCGCGGAGGCCCAGAACTTCCTGGCCGGCTACAAGGCGTTGCTCGAGAAGATGGCGGAACCCGAGGCGTCGGAGGTCACCATCCATCTGATCTACCGCAGCTACTATGCCGAAATGGGCGGGGCCGGCACGCCGCCCGACGTCAAGGCGTATATGAACGGCCCGGGAAATGGCGAGGGCCCGGCGGCGGACAACGTCACCGCCTTCAAGCGGCCGGCGCCGAAGCCGGCCAGGACCGCCCAAAGGACTGCCCAGGGGAACGCCGGCGGTCCGCCGGCAAGGCCCCGGCTCCCCGTGGCGCTGATTTTCATCTGTCTCGTCATCGTCTATGTCGGCGTCCGCTATTTCTGGCGCTGAGACGACCGCCACAGCCCGCGAATTCTCCGTGACGTGAAATATTCCGAAGGCGCGCTCTGTTTTCGCAGGCGGCTATGCGGCTGGCGCAATGCGCGCCATAATGCCC
>NZ_JAUYQU010000066.1 GCF_030697065.1 Bradyrhizobium sp. | reverse complement strand
ACACGTAGACGACGTTCACGACCAGCAGAAAGAAGGTGGTCGGCGACAGCAGCGGAAATATGATGGTCCAGAACCGCCGCATCGGACCCGCGCCGTCGATCGCGCCGGCCTCGATCACGCTCTTGGGGATCGACTGCAGTCCGGCGAGAAAGAACAGGAAATTATAGGCGATCTGCTTCCACACCGCGGACATCACCACCAGCGTCATGGCGTGGTTGCCGTTCAGCAGCGGATTCCAGTCGAGCCCCATTCCGCGCAGCGGACGCGCCAGGGTGCCGAGGGACGGGTGGAAGATGAAGAACCACAGCACACCGGCCACCGCCGGCGCCACCGCATAGGGCCAGATCATGAAGGTCTTGTAGGCCGGCGCGGCCTTGAGGTTCTTGTCGGCCTGGGTTGCGAACAACAGCGCGATAGAGAGCGATAACCCCGCGACCAGCGTCGAGAACACCAGCGTCGTCAGCATCGCCTTGTAGTATTCGGGTTGCGCGAACAGCGCCTGGTAATTCTCCAGGCCGACGAATTCGGAAACAAGGCCGAAGGCATCCTCGCGCTTGAACGATTGCAGGACCGCCTGGCTGGCCGGCCAGTAGAAGAACACGAAAGTGACAATGAGCTGCGGCGCGAGCAGCGCGTAGGGAAGCAGCTTGCTGCTGTTGAAGACCGCGGATTTTTCCATTCAGGCGTCTTGTCCGTTCCCGGCGGTCTGTCGGTGCGAATCGCAGGCAAGTCCCGGATGAAAGCTCCCTCTCCGAACGGAGAGGGAGCCATTATCAAAGACTTATTTTGCGGTCTTTTCGAACGTCCGCAACATCGCATTGCCGCGCGATACCGCAGCGTCGAGGGCTTCCTGCGCGGTCTTCTTGCCCGCGAGCGCCGCTTCCATTTCCTCGGCCCAGACGTCGCGCATCTGCACCATGTTGCCGAAGCGCAGCCCGCGCGAATTCTCGGTCGGCTCCTTGTTGGTCAGTTCCTTCAGCGGCGTTTCCAGGATTGGATTCTTCTCGTAGAATCCGTCGGCCTTGGTCTTGTCATAGGCCGCCTTGGTGATCGGCAGGTAGCCCGATTCCTGGTGCAGCCTGGCCTGGCGGTTGGTGTCCGAGAGGAAGGCGAAGAATTTTGCGACGCCCTTGTATTCCTCGGGCTTCTTGCCGCCCATCACCCACAGCGAGGCGCCGCCGATGATCGAGTTCTGCGGGGCTCCGGCGACGTCGGGATAATACGGCATCGGCGCAGCGGTGAAATCGAACTTGGCGGTGCCCTTGGCGGTTCCGTAATAGCCCGAGGAAGTCAGGAAGATCGCGCACTCGCCCGAGCCGAAGCGGGCCTCGCCGGCATTGGCGCGGCCGGCATAGTCATAGGTCTTGTCCTTCTGCAGGTCGATCAGGTTCTGCAGGTGCTTGACGTGCAACGGCGAGTTGAACTTCAACTCGGTGTCGAAGCCGTCGAGCCCGTTCGCCTTGGTGCCGATCGCCACGTTGTGCCAGGCGGAAAATTGCTCGATATGGACCCAGGACGCCCAGGCATTGGAAAAGCCGCAGGTGGCGTGACCGGCCGCCTTCAGCTTTTTGGCGGCTTCGAACACTTCCGGCCAGGTTTTCGGGATTTCGGCGACGCCGGCCTTCTTAAGCCCATCCTTGTTGATCCACATCACCGTCGACGACGAGTTGAAGGGAAACGACAGCATCTCGCCCTTGGAGGTCGAGTAATAGCCCGTGATGGTGGGCAGATAGGCCTTGGGATCGAACGGCTCGCCGGCGTCCTTCATCAGCTGGTAGACCGGCTTGATGGCGCCGGTGGCGCTCATCATGGTCGCGGTACCGACTTCGAACACCTGGATGATGTGCGGCGCATTGCCGGCGCGGAACGCGGCGATGCCGGCGTTCATGGTATCGGGATAGCCGCCCTTGAAGGACGGCATCACCTTGTAGTCCGACTGGCTGGCGTTGAATTCCGCCGCGAGCTTGTTGACGACGTCATTGTTGGCGCCGGTCATGGCGTGCCACCACTGCAGTTCGGTCACGGCGTGAGCGGGCGTTGCGAGCGCCAGCGCTGTCGCCAGCGCAGAGGCAAGGCCGAAGGGTCGTAGCATCATTAGAATCCTCCCGGTTGGATCATCATCTTCGTTTCGCGCGTTAACAGCGCTGGATGACGTGCAAATGACCATATAGGCGAAAGCACGAGATCGGGGAAGCGGCGGCCAGGGGAAGCCGGAAAATAGGCAGAGCCGATCGCTGCTGTCGTCCCGGCCAAGCCAACTCTTGTGAGTGCGAACCGGGATCCAAACGTCGCGGCCCATCGTTTAGGCACGGAGGCAGACACCTCCGGCCCGGAACTAATATGAGTCGCCGCTTTGGCAAGGACGCCAGAGGGTATCAGCGCTTCCGGTCGCTGCCGCAGACCGCCCCAGCGGCGACCATGGCATCGATCTCGGCCTTCGAATACCCGAACTCGCCCAGCACCTCGACGGTATGCTGGCTGAATTTCGGCGGGGTGCGGCGCAGGCTCGGCTTGCTGCGCGAAAGCCGGATCGGCGAGGCGACCCCCTTGTACCAGTCCTTCGCGATAACGTCGCCGCGATGCGCGGTGTGGGCGCTGGTGAGAGCCTGGTCGATCGACTGCACCGGACCCGCCGGCAGGCCGGCGGCGAGCAGGCGATCGCACAGCGGCCCGGCGTCGTGCTGGCTGAACACGGCGGCGAGCTCGGCGCGCAGCGCGTCGCGGTTGGCGATGCGGTCCTTGTTGCGGGCAAAACGCGGATCGGTGCCGAGTTCGGGCTTGCCGATCTCCTTGGCCAGCTTGCGGAAGGTGCCGTCATTGCCGACGCCGATGAAGATGTTGTCGGTGCGGGTCGGAAAGATCGCGTAGGGCACCAGATTGGGATGCTCGTTGCCGGTGAGGCTTGGCGGCTTGCCGTGCATGAAATAATTCGCGGCATGCGGGTGCATGATGGCAAGGCCGGTTTCGTACAGCGTGGTCTCGAGAAACTGCCCGACCCCGGACTTCTGCCGCTCCGACAGCGCCATCAGGATGCCGATCGCGGCGTAAAGCCCGGTGGTGATGTCGACCAAGGGAACGCCGATCCGCATCGGCCCGCTCTGCGGCGAGCCGGTCGCGGCGATCATGCCGGTCATGGCCTGGATGATGGCGTCATAGCCGGGATTGCCGCCGCGCGGGCCGTCGGCGCCGAAGCCGGAAATCCGGCAGTGCACCAGTTTCGGGAATTTGCCGCGCAGCACGTCGTTGCCGATGCCCCATTTGTCCAGCGTGCCCGGCTTGAAATTCTCGATCAGGACGTCGGCGCTCTCCAGCATCTTCAGCAGCACCGCGCGGCCGCCCTCGGAAGCGAGATCGAGCCCGATCGAGCGCTTGTTGCGGTTGATACCGACGAAATAGGCCGCGTCTTCGCCGTGGAACGGAGGGCCCCAGTCGCGCACCTCGTCGCCGGCCGGCGGCTCGACCTTGATCACGTCGGCGCCGTGGTCGGCGAGGATCTGGGTGCAATAGGGTCCGCCGAGCACGCGCGTCAGGTCGATCACGCGCAGTCCGGTCATCGCGCCGGGAGCAGTTTCATTGGTCATGGGAGCTTCTTGGCCGTTGCTTGCGAGGTCCACGGGAACGTCGCGGCCATTAAGCATCCGCCACGCCGACGCGCAAATGCCAGCGGGAATGCCTTCCCGTATCCGGATGCATGTCGAACGCCGGTAAGGCGAATGGCCCGCCACGGTCAGCGGGCCATTCGGCGGCGGCCATCACACGATCTTCAGGCGCACATCGACATTGCCGCGGGTGGCGTTGGAGTAGGGGCACACCTGGTGCGCCCTCTCGACCAGCGCCTCCGCCTCCGGGCGCGGAAGCCCGGGCAGCGCGACCTCCAGGTCGATGTCGAGGCCGAAACCGCCGGCTGCGTGCGGTCCGATGCCGACCGTCGAGGTCAACGTCGCATCGGCGGGTACCTTGGGGCCGCCCTGCGAGGCGACGAATTTCATCGCGCCGATGAAGCAGGCGGCATAGCCGGCGGCGAAAAGCTGCTCCGGATTATTGCCAGCGCCGCCGGCACCGCCCAGTTCCTTCGGGGTGGCGAGCTTGACGTCGAGCGCGCCATCCAATGTCGCGGCGGTACCGTCGCGGCCGCCGGTGGCCTTGGCGCTGGTCTTGTAGAGAACATTCACGGACATCGTATTTCTCCTTGCTGGGGTTCCATGCCAGTTAAATTGTGCACAATATAACTTTGCACAATACAAATAACTGTGAGCGCACAATCCAATTGGATACAATTGATCCCGCGCCGGTCAGGGCCCACATGGAAGCCGGGCAGCAAGTCCGTGACGAAGAGGATCAAAATGGCCAGGAAACCCGCGGCGGATTTGCCGCTGCTGCTCGGCAATCAGCTCTGTTTCGCGGTCTATTCCACCGCGCACGCCTTCAACCGCGCCTACAAGCCGCTGCTCGACCGGCTCGGGCTGACCTATCCGCAGTATCTGGTGATGCTGGTGCTGTGGGAGCGCGATGGCGTGCCGGTCAAGGACATCGGCAACCGGTTGATGCTGGATTCCGGCACGCTGACCCCCCTGCTGAAGCGGCTGGAGGCGGCCGAACTGGTCAGGCGCACCCGCAGCACCGAAGACGAGCGGCACGTGCTGATCGCTCTGACGCCCCGGGGCCATGCCCTCAAGGAAGAAGCCAGGGCGGTGCCCGAGGGCATCCTCGCCGCCTCGAACTGCTCGGTCGCCGAGCTACTGGCGATGAAGAACGATCTGGTGGCATTGCGCGACCGGCTGAATGTGGCGCTGGGGGAGTAGGGGGACTTTCGGCGGTTTGTGCGGGGTAGGGCCGATGCTTGCTACAATTTTACAGCCGAGCCGCAGAGGCGCTTCTTCGTGAACGCCCGGCCGGAATGGGATTTGAGGTATTTCTCGAATTCCAGTGCTTTGTGCTTGTCTGGGAAGGCGCAGTACCAGACCAACAGCCAAGGCATGAATTTGGCGGTGTGCGCGGATTTGCCAGCATTGTGCTCGGGCAGCCGCCGTTTCAGATCGGCGGTTGCGCCGACATATTCCTGCCCGGGATGATCGATGCTCCGGATGATGTAGACGTACCACATCGGCGCCCACACGTGGCTTGAGCTTGGTATCAGAAGGCCTTTTCCAGCCCGTCTTCGCCCAAGAAGGCTACGCCGGGCACCACGCTTCGCCATTCGGGCTCTTGCGTGGCTGCGCCACGCGTAGCCCGAAGGGCGAAGCGTGGTGGAGCCAGGCGGGATCGAACCGCCGACCTCTTGCATGCCATGCAAGCGCTCTCCCAGCTGAGCTATGGCCCCTTAGATGTCCCGCGCGCCTTGGGCGACGCGCGGGGAAAAACCCTGAACACAGTTCAGGGGCGATCTCAAGTCTCTTCGTCGTTGCCGACGTCACCGATGATGTCGGTGACGTCCTCGTCGCCCTCTTCCTCGTCGGCGATGAAGGTGGAATCATCGTCATCGTCGTCTTCGATGGTCTCGTCGATCTCGATGTCGTCCTCGGACTCCGGAACCACGGCCTTGACCTTGCCGGTATTTTCCTCGGCATCGGCCTCCTCGAGCGGCACCAATTCTTCGGCTTCGGCGGGCTCCACAGCTTCGGCGGCTGAAGCGGCGGATGCGGCTGCAGCGGCGCGCGCCGCGGCGTCGGCACGGGTCCGGGGCGGCGGAATCGGCGCGATCGGCACCACCTCGCCGGTGTAGGGTGAGATCACCGGGTTCTTGTTGAGGTCGTAAAACTTCTT
>NZ_JAUYQU010000003.1 GCF_030697065.1 Bradyrhizobium sp. | reverse complement strand
GAGCCCCCGCCGGAGAGCTCCCCCACAACGTCCCATAGCGCCAATCCCCGGGACAAAACGGAGTATCTGACGTCTTTACCCTAGTTGACCGACCGTTTGGCGCACCCCCGGAAAGGGTTAACCGATCCTTATCGACGCCATGCGTTTTCCACCTAGCTGCACCGCAACATTTGAACTTCTGCACTGCGGTATGGTCGTCTATATTCATTTCAACGATGAGGCTTTCCCTCCAAGAGCTGAATCGGATTTGCAAGGAGACTACCCATGTTGCTCTCGTTCATCCGCATGATCCAGGCGTTCCGGGACTATCAGCGCAATGTCAGCGAATTGTCCCAGCTTAGCGATCGCGAACTGGCCGATATCGGCCTGGATCGCTCGGACATTCCGCGCGTTGCAGCCGGTACCTATAACAGCTGATTCGTTCCTCAGCTGACTGACGAACGGATAACGCCCGCCTCGTTGCGGGCGTTGTCGTGTCGAGGATGCATTCCACTCGGCCGGAAAACGCGCTACCTCTCTCGGCCATGAACGCCAGCAAAACTCCTTCCGAAACCGTCCATATCATCGGCGCCGGCCTCGCCGGCTCGGAGGCGGCCTGGCAGGTCGCCAATTCCGGCGTTGCCGTGGTGCTGCACGAGATGCGCCCGGTCCGGATGACCGAAGCCCATCGCACCGATGGCCTCGCCGAGCTGGTCTGCTCCAACTCCTTCCGCTCCGATGATGCCGCCAACAACGCCGTGGGGCTGCTGCATGCCGAAATGCGCCGGCTGGGCTCGCTGATCATGCGGGCCGCCGACGCCAACCAGGTGCCCGCCGGCGGCGCCCTGGCGGTCGATCGTGACGGATTTTCAGCCGCCGTCACCAAAGCCCTCAACGATCATCCGCTGATCGAGATCGACCGAACCGAAGTTGCTGGCCTGCCGCCGGCCGATTGGGGCAATGTCATCGTCGCGACCGGCCCCCTGACCTCCGCGCCGCTTGCCGAAGCCATCCGCCAGCTCTCGGGCGAGGACGCGCTGGCCTTCTTCGACGCGATTGCGCCGATCGTGCACCGGGATTCCATCAACATGTCGGCGGCGTGGTTTCAGTCGCGCTACGACAAGGTCGGACCGGGCGGCACCGGCGCCGACTACATCAACTGCCCCATGAACAAGGAGCAGTACGATGCCTTCGTCGACGCACTGATCGCGGGCGAGAAGACCGACTTCAAGGAGTGGGAAACCAACACCCCCTATTTCGACGGCTGCCTGCCGATCGAGGTGATGGCCGAGCGAGGTCGCGAGACGCTGCGGCATGGGCCGATGAAGCCGGTTGGGCTGACCAATCCACACGATCCGACCGTGAAGGCCTACGCCATCGTGCAGCTGCGCCAGGACAACAAGCTCGGCACGCTCTACAATCTGGTTGGCTTCCAGACCAAGCTGAAGCACGGCGCCCAGCAGCGCGTGTTCCGCACCATTCCCGGGCTCGAGAACGCCGAATTCGCCCGGCTGGGCGGCCTTCACCGCAACACCTTCCTGAATTCACCAAAGCTTCTGGACACGCAACTGCGATTGCGCGCGCAGCCCCGGCTGCGCTTCGCGGGCCAGATGACCGGCTGCGAGGGCTATGTGGAATCCGCCAGCATCGGCTTGATGGCCGGCCTCTATGCCGCCGCCGATGCCCGCTCGGCGGCGCTGGTGCCGCCGCCTTCGACCACTGCGCTGGGATCGCTGCTCGGCCACATCACCGGTGGCCATATCGAGACCATCGATGCCGGCCCGCGATCGTTCCAGCCGATGAATGTCAATTTCGGGCTGTTCCCGCCGCTGGCCAGCGCACCCACCAAAAAGGCTGACGGCACCCGGTTGCGCGGCAACGAAAAGACCGTGGCGAAGAAGCAGGCGATGAGCGCGCGGGCGCTGTCGGATCTCGATCGCTGGATTGCCGATCACTTGCGCGTTCAAGCCGCGGCGTGAGCTTGACATGAGTCTCCCCAAACAGGACGCCGCCATGCTGTCGGCGCGATGGACCGAAGGCGTGCTGTTGAAGCGCGACGTGTTTTCGACCGTCGAGCGCGGCCGCTTTCGAAGGGACACCGGCGAAGTCGACGCGGTGTTGCGCCGGCTCGATCAGGTGCCGTGGTGGTCCTGGCTCCCGGCGCGCCATCTGTTCGGACGCGAGGCCCGCGCGCTGGCGCTGGCCCGTGACCTCGATATCGGGCCGGAACTGTTGTGGGCCGGCAAACAGGCGCTGGTGCGCGGCTTCATCAACGGCGTGGCGCTGCAGATGGCCAAGCCGCATGGCGATGCCGCGTATTTTCGCTCTGCCAAGCAGGCGCTGCGAAAAATGCATCGCGCCGGCATCTGCCATAACGATCTCGCCAAGGAACAAAACTGGCTGCGCGGCACCGATGGCCGCGCTTATGTCACCGACTTCCAGCTCGCCGCCTGCTTCAAGTCGCGCAGCAAGCTGTTCCGGATCGCGGCCTATGAGGACCTGCGGCATCTCCTCAAGCACAAGCGAAGCTACGCGCCCGAGGCGCTGACGCCGGCAGAACGCAAGATCCTCGTTCGCAAATCGGCGGTCGCCAGCATCTGGCTGATGACCGGCAAGAAGGTCTACCGCGCCATCACCCGAGGCCTGTTCAACTTCACCGATCGCGAAGGCGGCGGCCGGCGGCTGGTCAACGACGCGCCGGTTCTGCTCGATCTGATCCGAAAAACTCCTGCAGTTCGCGACGTCGCCATCGTCGCGTTTGCCGACCGCCGCACCGGCGTCGGGCTCTATGCCTTTGTGGAAGCCGACCAACCCGCGCTCGAAGCACAATTGCGCGGCGAACTCGCCGCCGCAAAGGGCCCAAAGCCGCCGGAGCATATCCAGGTGGTGCAGGCGCTGCCGCGCGATGGCGCCGGCAAACCCCGCACCGAGATCTTGCAACTCGTGGCGATGAACCAGCTCGACCTGATCGAGCCGATGATCACCAGCGACGCCGACCGCGCGTTCCTGAAGAGCATTCTGGAGTCGCGCAAGAATTTGCGCGACCGGTTCAATTTCGAGGCGGGCGAGTTGGCGCCGACGCCGCCGCAACGAACAGACGTCGTCACCCGCGACGGCGGGTGACCAGTATTCCAGAGGAATCTGGGATTCGATCGAGAGGCCGCGGCCTACTGGATCCCGCCTGCGCGGAGATGACGACCTGGGGTGACGCGACGTGAGCGCGCTACTCCCGGCTTACGAAAACAACTTCGACCTGGACGCCCGCCACAACGTCCACAGCGTTCTAAGTCGCGACGTAAAATGCGGCGCGAATGGATCATTGTCCGCGCGCGACATCCGCTGCAGGTCGCGGCGAACCAGCGCCAGCGGCAGGAACAGCGGCCTTACCTCCGGCGGCACATCGGCCAGCAGTGCAAACGCCGTCTTCAAATGTCCCCGCCCCTCGGCAATCAGCTGATCCAGCGCGGCGCGCAGTTTCAGCGTCTCCTTGCCGGCAAACACCTCTTCCATCCCGCAGCCGTGTTGCTGCAGCAATTGCAGCGGCACGAACAATTGGCGCCGCGCCGCATCCTGCGGCAGCGCCGCGATGACCTGGGCAATGCCCTGCGCGAGGCCTGCGTGACGGGCGAGATGCTCGATCTCATCGGATTCGCGACCCGCAATCGCAGCGCCGAGCGAAAACAGCGCACTCGCGGTATAGTTGATGTAGCCTTCCAGCGCCGCCATGGTCGGCATCGGATCGTTGTAGAGGTCGAACTGGTGCTCGTCGATCAGCCGCGACAACCGCGTCACCGGAAGACGGAAGCTGCGGATCGCCAGCATCAGTTCGGCCGCCACCGGGTTGCCTTCGACACCGCCATGGCCGGTGCCGGCCAGCATGTCGGTCCACCATTGCAGCCGCATTTCGCCTGGCAATGGCTGGCTTACCTGCTCGCGTACCCGCGATATCTCGACATTGAAGGCATAGACTGCCAGCAGCGCGCGGCGCCGATCCGCCGGCACGAACAGAGTTGAGGCGTATCGGGTAAAATCATGGCTCCGCACCAGGTCGGCGCAGAGGGCCGCCGCCTCCCTGTTGCCCGCCGCGTCGGTCATGGCACCGCGATCAGCGCCGCCGCGACGCGCCGGCGCTCGCCGATCATGATGTTGTAGGTGCGGATCGCCGGACCGGTCTGCATCGGATCCAGCACGACCTTGACGTCCCGCAGCGCCTCGCGCAGGCCGGATGGCGGCAGCCAGACCTCGGTGCCGGTGCCGATGATCAGGGTATCTATGCCGTCGGCGGCGGCGAACACCCGCTCCAGTGACGCCCGGTCGATATCGGCAGGCGTCACCACATGCCATGCCCAGATCGCCTCCGGCAGGCACAGCAGCGAGCCGCGGTGCGACATCTCGGCAAAGGCGAAACCGCCCTTGCCGTAGGCCTCGATCGGCGCCGATCTCGGAAGATGCGGAGCGTCCGACCGGGCCGGCATCGTCACTTTCCGAACGGCTTTTCCGGCGCGTCCCGGTTAATGCCGACGCCGAGATAGATCAGGATCGGTGCCGCAATGAAGATCGAGGTGTAGGTGCCGACCAGCACCACGCCGAACATCATCACGGCAGTAAAGCTGTAGATGGCGTGGCCGCCGAACACGAGCAGCGCCAGCAGGGCAAGCGTCACCGTAACGTGGGTAATGATCGACCGCGACAAAGTCGAATTGATGGACTCGTTGAGCAATTCCGGCATCGGCATTTTCTTGTAGCGCCGCAGCATTTCCCGAATCCGGTCATAGATCACGACGGTATCATTGAGGGAATAGCCGAGAATCGTCAGCAGCGCCGCGATACTGGTCAGATCGAAATCGATCTGGGTGATCGACATGAAACCGATCGTGAGCACGATGTCATGGACGTTGGCGATCATGGCGCCGAGTGCAAACTGCCATTCGAACCGGAACCAGAGATAGATCAGGATCCCGAGGATCGCGAGCATCAGGCCGAGCATGCCGTAAGCCAGCAGCTCGCCGGAAACGCGCGGTCCGACCACTTCGACACGTCGATACTCGACCGACTCGCCGAGCGCGCCCCGAACCTTCTGTACCGCCACCTGCTGGGCGGCATCGCCGCCGGGCTGTTCTGCAATGCGGATCAACACATCGGCCGGTCCACCGAACTGCTGCAACTGCACTTCGCCGAGACCAAGCCCGGTCAGCGTCGCCCGCATCGATGCAATGTCGGCGGTGCCGGCCTTGGCTCTCACTTCCAGCAGCGTGCCACCCTTGAAGTCGATGCCGAAATTCAGTCCGTGGGTGAAGAACAGCACGATCGCGACAATCGAGAGCAGCGCCGAGATCGGAAAACTGATGCGGCGGAAGCGGGTGAAATCGAACCTGGTTTCGTCAGGCACGACCCGCATCGCCGGCAGCCAGCCGAAGCAGGCGACCACCGTCATCACGGCAACAAGGACACCGAGTCCGATGAGAACGTAATTTGTCACAGCCGGCTCATTTCCTAAATCGGCACGGTCTGCGGCCGCTTCCATCTCACCCACGTCGCGACGATCAGGGCGGTAAGCGTGAACGCGGTGAAGACCGTGGTGATGATGCCGATGCCGAGCGTCACGGCAAAGCCGCGCACCGGGCCGGTGCCGATATAGAACAGCACGGCTGCGGCGATGAAGGTGGTGATGTTGGAATCCAGAATCGTCGCCAGCGCTCGCCGAAATCCGGCATCGATCGCGTTGATCGCGCTGCGTCCGCCGCGCAGTTCCTCGCGGATGCGCTCATAGATCAGCACGTTGGAGTCGACGGCGATGCCGACCGTCAGCACGATGCCGGCGATACCGGGCAGCGTCAGCGTGGCGTTCAGCAGCGACAGGATGCCGAAGATCATCGCGACGTTGATGGCGACGGCGATGTTGGCGAACACGCCGAACAGCCGATAAGTCAGCAGCATGAAGATGATGACCATGATGGAGCCGACATAGGCGGCGAGTTCGCCCTTTTCGATGGAATCCTGGCCGAGCCCGGGACCCACCGTGCGCTCCTCGATGACCGTCAACGGCGCCGGCAGCGCGCCGGCACGCAGCAGGATGGCGAGGTCGTTGGCCGCCTGCACCGTGAAACTGCCGGATATCTGGCCGGAACCGCCGATGATCGGCTCACGGATCACTGGCGCCGAAATCACCTCATTGTCGAGCACGATGGCGAAGGGCTGACCGACATTCTCCGTCGTCGCCTGCGCGAATTTCCGCGAGCCCGACGTGTTGAAGCGGAAACTGACGATCGGCTCGCCGGTGCGCTGGTCGAAGCCCGGCTGGGCGTCGGTCAGGTCGCCGCCGGAGACCAGCACCTGCTTCTTGATGACATAAGGGGTCTTCGGCTCGGTTGAACTCATCAGCACGTCGGAGTCCGCAGGCGGCCTGCCCTGCAGGGCCTGCTCTGCCGGCACCGTCTGGTCGACCATGCGGAAGTCGAGCTTCGCGGTCTTGCCGATCAATTCCTTCAGGCGGGTCGGATCCTGCAGGCCCGGCACCTGCACCAGAATCCGGTCCAGTCCCTGGCGCTGGATCAGCGGCTCGACGGTGCCCAGTTCGTTGACGCGCTTCTCGACGATCTGGATCGATTGTTCGACCGACTGCCGGATGCGATCGGTAATCGCCGCCGCCGGAACGCTGAGCCGGATCTGCCCGCCGCTCGCGTCGGCAACTTCAAGAGTGCGCTGGCCGCTCGAGCCAAGCAGGCCGCCAAGCGGCTGTGACAGTTCCCGCAGTTTGGTCAGTGCCGCCGGCAGATCGGTGTCCTTGGTAACGCGCACTTCGACATTGTCGTTGCGTACCGCGAGTCCGGTATAGGGGATCTTGGCGTCGCGCAACGAGCGGCGAACATCGTCACGGATCTGCTCGAGCCTGTCTTTCTTGACTGAATTGGCATCGACCTCGAGCAGGATGTGCGAACCGCCCTGCAGGTCGAGGCCCAGCACGAGATGGCGCTGCGCCCATTTCGGCCAGGTTTTGACCGTGGCTTCGGGGAAGAAGTTCGGAACGGCACAAAGGCAAACCACCAGCGCCGTGAGGATGATCGCCAGCGCCTTCCACCGCGAGAAATACAACATCGAGTTGACCCGTCAAATCAGGAGAATACGGCGCGCAACAATGCTAGCTCGCGGACGTCTCGCCCTTGTCCTTGGCAGGCTCGGCCTTTTCCTTCGCCGGCTCGCCCTTGGCTCGGACGCCGGAAATCATCTGCCGCATCTGCCGCACGCGGACGCCGTCGGAGATTTCGAACTCGATCTGGTCGTCGTCGACCACTTTCGTCACTTTTCCGACCAGACCGCCCGACGTGACGACCGTATCGCCGCGGCGGATGTTCTTCACCAGCTCGGCGTGGTCACGTACCTTCTTCTGCTGCGGCCTCAGGATCAGGAAATACATGATCACGAAGATGAGGGCGAACGGCAGCAGCGACATCAACATGCTGTTGGTATCGCCGCCGGCCGCAGCCTGGGCAAACGCAGGAGTAATCAGCATTCGGACAATCCTCGTGAAACGGGGGTAAACCGGCGACCCATCGGCGTCTGGCCGGTTCGGTCAAATTCGCGCGGACTATAGCGGCCGGCGCCCCAATTGCAACGCTGCCAATCCCCTCATTTGGACCGCTTGCGGCTCCCGGAAAGGCCCGATAAGGGTGCGCAGTCAGGAACCCGAGCAATGTCGAAAAAGTCCAGAAAAACAGCACCTCGCGCCGCCGCAAGAGCCGTTCAGCGGAAACCAAGGGCCACCGCGGCAAAACGCCCGGTCACCACCGCCCGGCCAGCCGCAGACGAGCGAATCGCGCGCGCGCTGGAGGCCATTGCCGCCCACCTGTCCGCGGCCTCGCCGGCGTCCGATACAGCCGGCTCGTTCGGCGACGCCGACGCCTTCGTCTGGCACCCGAACGGACGCCTGGCGCCGGTGCCGCGCGTCAGCCGGGTCGATCTCGGCCTGCTCAAGGGCATCGACCGGGTGCGCGACATCCTGATCGAAAATACCGAGCGGTTCGCCGACGGTCTGCCGGCCAACAACGTGCTGTTGTGGGGCGCACGCGGCATGGGCAAGTCGTCCTTGGTGAAGGCGGCGCATGCCGACATCAACGCCGATCGCAAGCCGTCGCAACGCCTGAAACTGGTCGAGATCCACCGCGAGGACATCGAGAGCCTGCCGGGGCTGATGGACAGGCTGCGCCGCTCGGATTTCCGCTTCATCGTGTTCTGCGACGACCTGTCGTTCGACGGCAATGACGCCTCCTACAAGTCGCTGAAGGCGGTGCTGGAAGGCGGCATCGAGGGCCGCCCGGACAATGTCATCCTGTACGCGACTTCCAACCGCCGCCACCTGCTGGCGCGCGAGATGATCGAGAACGAACGCTCGACCGCAATCAATCCCGGCGAAGCTGTCGAGGAAAAGGTCTCGCTGTCGGACCGTTTCGGTCTCTGGCTCGGCTTTCACCGCTGCAGCCAGGATGAGTATCTGGCGATGGTAAGGGGCTATTGCGCCCATTTCCGCATTCAACTCGCGGAAGCCGAAATCGAGCGCGAGGCGCTCGAATGGGCGACCACGCGCGGCTCGCGATCGGGCCGGGTCGCCTGGCAGTTCACGCAGGAACTGGCGGGACGGCTCGGGGTGCGGCTGAAGCCGGACTGATCCTCAGCCGCGTGCGGGGTGCCGTTGCGACCGCGCCAGCGGAATGATCAGCAGCCCGATCAGCGCGAACGCGGCCAGCAAGGCCCAGGCCTCATTGACGCTGGCGGCGTAAGCCGCCTGTTCGATCATGGAAGCCGCACCGGATAGATCGGATGGAATCCGGTCGAGCCCGATCGCTTGCGCGGCCGTGACGTCACCGCTGATGAGGCTCTGGCGGATGGCTGCGGCATGCCCGCTGGTGCGACCGTAAAGCACCGTATCGATCAGCGCGATGCCGACCGCGCCGCCGAGGTTCCGCATCATGTTGAACAGGCCGCTGGCGTCCGGCACCTGCTTGTGCGGCAGCCTCTCCAGCGCAAGCCGGGTCGGTGGCAGCAGGCAGAACATCGCCGCGAAGCCGCGCAGGACCTGCGGCCAGAACATCTCGTCGAAACCGGCGGTGCGGCTCTCGAAGGCACTCATTCCGAGGCCAACGGCAAACAGCGCAAATCCGAACGCCGACAGCCAGCGCGGATCGACCCGGCTCTCTAGCGCGCCGGCGATCGGCGCGGCCACCAATTGAGCCGCACCTGTCACCAGCATGATCGAGCCGATCTGCAACGGGTCGTACTGCCGGACATAGGCGAGAAATACCGGCATCAGATAGACGGCGCCGAACAATCCGACGCCGAGGCAGAAGCTGAGCCCGCAGCCGACTGAAAACGACCGCACTTTTAGTGTTGTCAGTTCGACCAGGGGCTGTACCGCCCTGAGCATTCTCACGGCGAACGCCGCCGTCGCGGCGGCGCAAAGCGTGAACAGACCGAAGCAGACCGTTGAAAACCAGCCGTTGTGCGGGGCCTGCTTCAAGCCGATCTCCAGGCTCGCCAGTGCCACCGCCAACAGCGCCAGCGACATTGCGTCGAAATGCTTCAGCTGGTTCAGGCGAGGCCTGCCACGCGGCAGCAGCAATGGTGCCGCGATCACCGCAACGACGCCCGGGACGACATTGATCAGAAACAGCCAGGGCCACGAATAGTGATGCGTGATCCAGCCGCCGACCACCGGCCCGACGGTCGGCGCCAGCACGGCCACGATACCGGCGATCGTGCCGGCGACCGGATGGGCCCGCGCCGGAAACAGCAGGAAGATGCCCGAGAACACCGCGGGGATCAGCATGCCTCCCGCAAACCCCTGCAGGATGCGGAAGCTGACGAGCGACGCGAAATTGGTGGAGAAGGCGCAGCCGACCGACGTCACGGTAAAGATGAAAATGGCGATCACGAACAGCCAGCGCAGGGTAAGAATGCGCGTCAGCCAGCCGGTCAGCGGAATCGCCGTGATCTCGGCGATCAGATATGCCGTCTGGATCCAGCTCATCGCATCGGGCGATATCGCAAGCGCATGCTGGATCGCCGGCAGCGAGGTCGCGACCACCTGGATGTCGAGGATCGCCATGAACATGCCGAGGCACATCAGGACGAAGCCGAACCAGGTGGCGATACTAGCCGAAGTCGTCCGCCAGATCATGGGAAGCTACACAAACGTTCTCGCACGGCGCACCGGTAGAGGTTTCGGAAGGTCTGCGGACCGCAGCAAGCGAAGCGCCGAGAACCAAAGGAACGATAGCCGGCAACGGCCGGCCTGAAGGTGCAAGTAGCGGACCATCGCGACAAAGTACATATCCTGGACCGCACGAAAATGGCCGGGACAATGCCCGGCCATCACGCAGATGCAGTTGGAGTTGGCGACAGCGTTCGGCCAGTCGCCTCACGCGCCGTTGAGGAATTGCAGCGGATCAACCGGTGCAGATCCCTTGCGGATCTCGAAGTGGAGTTGCGGCGACCCCACCTCCCCCGACTGACCCGACTTGGCAATGATCTGGCCGCGCTTGATGGTATCGCCACGCTTCACCAGCAGTTCACTCGCATGGGCATATGCGGTGACGTAACCGTTGGAGTGCCGAACCAGAACGAGATTGCCGTAACCCTTGAGTTCGTTTCCGGAATAGGCGACGACGCCATCCTCGGCCGCCTTGACCGGCGTGCCCTCGGGCACCGCCAGATTAATGCCGTCGTTGACCTTGCCGTTGGTCTTGGCGCCGTAGCTCGTGATGACCTTGCCGCGCACCGGCCAGCGGAACGTCGGCAGCGCACCAGTTGCTTCACTGGCCTTGACCGGTGCTTCAGCCGCGGGCGCATCGTCCACCTTGGCCGTCGCCGAGGCAAGCCGCGCGCTTTGCGGAGGCGAGCCGGGCAAGGCAGCCGTACGTGTCGCCGGCGCGGCGGCGGGCTGAGCGGCCGCAGGCTGTGCAGCCTGTGCCGCCACGCGCTTTGCGCCGGGCACGGTCAGTTTCTGGCCGAGCTTGAGTTTGGCCTGGGAGTCCAGACCATTGGCTTTGGCGAGTTCCGCCGCCGTCACGTTGTTGCGGCGCGCGATGCTGAGCAATGTATCGCCGCGATTGACGACATGAACCGACGGCGCGGCGACCGCAACCGCCACGGGCTTGCTGGCAGGCGCCGCGAGGGCCGGTGCCGCAGCCGCCGCGGCCTGACGCGGAATGATCAGTTGCTGGCCAGGCGACAGCGCGCGCGGTCCCTTGTAGCCATTGGCCTGCAGGATCGCCGCGGAGGAAACATTGTAGCGGCGCGATAACCCTTCGAGCGTGTCGCTGGTGCCCACAATGATTGTGGTGCCTGCCTGGGCTGATCCTTGAGCCGGCGTGCGAACCGCTGCAACCGAGCGAGGGGCGACGGTGGCCGTAGTCTCCAGCGGCTGGTGTGTCGGCGGCGCGTAGGAGGACAGGCCGCGCCCTCCTCCGGACACGCCGGATTGCGCAGTCGGATAGGATTGCGGTGCCGCGATCGGCGGCGGCAGCGGCTGTGACTGGTAGTGCGGCTGGTATTGCGCTTGCGGCCGGGAATATTGTGGCAATTCGCGGCGCTCTACCGCAGGCGTACGCACCGAATTGGTCGTTTCCGGTTGCGAAGCAAAAGGATTGGAGAGGTTGTTTTGCGATAACCGCGTCTGCATGTCTGCGCTGCAGCCGGCAAATCCAAATGACATCAGCGCCAGCGCCGCAACGTGCGGAACGCGACGCGAGTAAAGCAACTCGACGACACGGGACATGGTTACTCACTCGTACGCAACAAATTACTCATTTGAGTAAACACGTCGCCAGTAAACAACCGCTTAACCCTGAGAATAAGACGTTGGCTCAACAGCCAATCCGGCCCGATCTCCGTGACGGTGAGGAGCGCGAACGGCAGCGCCACGCGCCGCCGGCGCGGGTCTCGAACCATCTGTCACATGGCCGGGGTCAAATTGGTCAGAGTTCGCGGGCGATGCCGGGCAGCGCCGGCACGAAACGTACGTCCACCAGCGACTTGCGCTCGAAGCCGGCTTCGGTCCTGGTGACGCGGACCAGGGTCTGGGTGCCCTGATGTGGCCCGACCGGAGCGATCAGAACGCCGCCGGGCTCGAGCCGCTGCATCAAGGCTTCGGGAATCTGCTCCATCGCCGCCGTCACGATGATCCGGTCGAAACTGCCGGCGCCGGCGGGGATGTCGAAGCCGTCCCCCAAGATCACCTCCACATTGTCGCAGCCGAGCTGCTCCAGCCGCGCCCGGGCGCTGTCGGCGAGCGTCCGGTAGCGTTCGATCGACAGGACATGGCCGCAGAGCCGCGACAGGATGGCAGCCTGGTATCCCGAGCCGGTGCCGATCTCCAGCACGCGATGATGCTTCTGCAGCTGCAATTGCTCGGTCATATAGGCCACCACGAATGGCTGGCTGATGGTCTGGCCGCAGGCGATGCCGAGCGCGCTGTCGCGCCAGGCGTCGGCGCGATCGGCCGGCTCCACGAAGGCATCGCGCGGGATCGCCTCCATGGCGCGCAGCACGGTCTGGTCGCTGATCCCGCGCCGCCGCAGGTTGAGCTGAAACATCATCCTTTCCGGCGGATCTTGAACGGCGTGCATCTCGATCTCTGCCTTTCCAGGGTTCCCTCGGGGGAACCCGTCGTGATACCCTGCGTTGTTATCGTGTAAACGCCGCCGGGCGGGCAATGGCGCAGGGCCGAGGACATGTTGACATTGCGCCTGACAGCGTTATTTGCGAGCTTTACCGTGGGACGGGCAAGGACATTTTCATGACGGCGACACGACTGCCGCGGGGTTCGGTATTTCTCGTCGAGGACGAGGTCATGATCAGGATGATGGTCGCCGATATGCTGGAGGAGCTTGGCTTCAGCGTCGCGGCCGAGGCCGGCGAGATCAACGAGGCAATCCGGCTGGCTCAATCCACCCATTTCGACTTCGCCATTCTCGACGTCAACGTCAACGGCAAGGTGATTTCGCCGGTTGCCGAAGTGATCAAGGCGCGCAACCGCCCGTTCATTTTCGCGACCGGCTACGGTTCGTCGGGCCTCCCGGAAGAATATCGCGATC
>NZ_JAUYQU010000251.1 GCF_030697065.1 Bradyrhizobium sp. | reverse complement strand
TATCACTGGGCGCCGCTGAACGGCCTCGCCGCGACCGTGCAGACCAGCACCGTCGTGCCGTGCCAGCCCTGCCATCGGCCGGTCTGCACCATGAACGAGCACCGCTGCATGCGCGATATTCCCGCTTCCGACGTGGCTGATATTGCCGAGCGCCTGCTGGCCGGAGTGCGGCCATGAGCAGCATCGATCCTGCCGGTTACACGCCCAGGCCCGCCGCATTCCTCGACCGCGACGGCGTGATCAATCACGACGACGGCTACATGGGCACGCAGGACCGGATTCGCTGGATGCCGAACGCGGCGAAGGCGATCCGCCGGCTGAACGAGGCCGGCTATTTTGTGTTCTTCTTCACCAACCAATCCGGCGTGGCGCGTGGTTTTTTCACCGAGGACGATGTCGGCAAGCTGCATGACTGGATGCTCGAAGAACTGGCGGCGCAGGGCGCACGGGTCGACGACGTCAGGTATTGTCCGCATCATCCGGCCGGTACCGTCGAGGGTTACCTGCAAGACCACCACTGGCGCAAACCGGCGCCCGGCATGATCCACGACCTGATGGCGCACTGGCCGGTGCGTCACGCGGGCAGTTTTGTCATTGGCGACCGTCCCACCGACATCGAGGCGGCGGAGGCCGCAGGGCTGCCGGGGTTCCTGTTCGCGGGCGGCGATCTAGATGCGTTTGTTGCAGACGTGATGGCTCAAACCAGCCTGCGGTAAACTTCCGCGATCCGGCTGGCTTCCGCATCGAGGCTGAATTTCTCCAGCACCCGCGCGCGAGCGCGCTCGCCCATCGCCGCTGCCGCAGCGGGATCGCGCATCAGCGGCTCGAGGGCGCACACCAGTGCATCGACATCGCCTGATGGCGTCAGCACGCCGGTGACGCCGTCTTCGACCACGAGTTCGGCCGCGCCCGCACGCGACGCGACCAGCGCCGCGCCTGCCGACATCGCCTCGATCAGGGTCAGCCCAAAACCCTCGTTGCGCGAGGTGAAGGCGTAGATCGTCAGCCGCTGGTACCAGCGCGGCACCTCTTCGATATCGAGTTCGCCCGTGATGACGATGCGCGATTGCAGGCCCGCGGCGTCGATCCGTTTGCGCAGGTCCTCCGCGAACGCGGTTTGCTCCGGCGTGATGGCGCCGACCATGACGGCGGTGAAGTCGGGATAGCGCGGCAACAGCCGGCACATCGCATCGACGAAAACGTCGCTGCCCTTCTGCGCGCGTACCCGGCCGAAGCAGCCGATGGCGTAGCGGCCCGGCAACCCGGCTTCGGCGAAGGCGGCGGCGCGATCCGCGGGCGGCGCGTAAGTGCCGGTATCGACGCCGTGCATGACGACATCCGCTTCGCGCCTGAGAAAGGATTTCGATATTTCGCTGGTGGCGATGATCGCGTCCATCCGCCGGATCAGCCAGCGCGTGATCCAGCTGTGATGGCGCTGCGCCGCCGAGGTGAATACCAGTTTCAGGGGCCAGCCCAGCGACCGCAGCAGCACGCCCGCGATCATCTCGTTGTTGCGTCGCGCATGCCAGATCACGGCGTCGCGGCGGCGCCAGCATTTCGCGAGATCCGCAAGTCCGATGCGCGCGATCCCCTCGGGCGCATCGGAACCGAGCCAGCCCGCGCGAAACAGTTTCGCCAGTTTCGGCGCCACCATGCGGTTGGTCGCGGTGACGCCGGAATAGCGCCTGTGCAGATTCGGCACGATCAGCTGCAGATTACCTGAGGAAAGGGTCTCGATCGGCACGTTGGGCTCCGTTTCGCGCATTTCCTATACGCAACATTAATCATAGTGACCAGTTCGCCTGCGCCGAAACCCACTCTTCACCGCGTCCCGGCTAGCATCGGGCCGATAGATCGCAAGATGGGTGAAGTCATGACTGTGCTTGTCACCGGCGGCGCCGGCTATATCGGAAGTCACACGGTTCATGCGCTGGCGGAAGCCGGCGAAAGCGTGGTCGTGATCGACAATCTGTCGACCGGATTTTCCGCCTTCGTGCCCGAAGGCGTGCCGCTGTTCATCGGCGATGCCGGCGACGAGAACCTCGTCGAGGGCGTGATCGCAGCACATGACGTCAAGAGCATCGTTCATTTCGCGGGCTCCGTGGTGGTGCCGGATTCGATGCGCGATCCGCTGGCCTATTACCGCAACAACACCATGACGACACGCAGCCTGCTCAACGCGGCGGTGAAATGCGGCGTCAACCGTTTCATCTTTTCATCGACTGCCGCAGTGTACGGCAATCCGCATCAGGTGCCGGTCCGCGAGAGCGCGCCGACCCGGCCGCTGTCGCCTTACGGCTCCTCGAAGCTGATGACCGAAATCATGCTGCATGATACCGCCGCCGCGCACGGCATGAACTATGTCGCGCTGCGCTACTTCAACGTCGCGGGCGCCGACCCCCAAGCGCGCATCGGGCTTGCCACGGTCGGCGCGACTCATCTGCTGAAGATCGCGGTCGAGGCGGCCACCGGACAGCGCGCCAAGGTCGATGTGTTCGGCACCGATTACCCGACGCCGGACGGCAGTTGCGTCAGGGATTTCATCCATGTCAGCGATCTGGCGCAGGCGCATGGCGCCGCGTTGACCTATCTGCGCGGCGGCGGCACCTCGGCGACGTTGAACTGCGGCTACGGCCGCGGCTATTCCGTGCTGGAGACCATCGAGGCTGTGCGGCGGGTCTCCGGGCGCAATTTCGCGGTTCAGTATGCGCCGCGCCGGCCCGGCGACATCATGACCATGATCGCGGACACCAGCCGCATCCGCAGCACGCTGGACTGGACCCCGCAATTCGACGACCTCGACACCATTGCAGCCCACGCGCTGGCGTGGGAGGAGAAATCGTTCCGCGAGCGCCATGGCGCGCTGCCGCAGGCCGTTTCGGCCTAGAAACCGGTTCGGCGCAAGCCCCGATTTGGCTTGAAAAACCATGATTTAGCGGGCAAGGAGACGGACGTTTCGCAAGCCAACCCTGACACGCGGGCGGGTGCCTGCCAGCGCTGTCAATGGAACGCGGATGACCGAACTTCCCAGGAAAATCACTGACGATCCCCATGGCGCAGCGATCCTGATTCGGCGCCTGGTCACCGAACAGGGTCTGACCTACTGGCGGCGCTATCTGATGGCGTTCGTTCTGATGGCGGTGTCGGCGGCCGCGACCGCCGGCTCGGCCTGGGTTCTCGGCGAGGTCATCAACAAGGCCTATGTCGACAAGGACGTGCGCGGCATCGCGCTCCTGTCCGGGTTGACCATCCTGATTTTCATCCTCAAGGGCGCGGCGACCTACGGTCACCAGGTCATCCTGTCGAAAATCTCCAATGCGATCCTCGCCAACAACCAGCGCCGGCTGTTCGCCAAACTGATGAGCGAAAGCGTCGCATTCTTTTCGGAGCGGCATTCGTCGGAATTTCTGGCGCGGCTGACCGCCGGCGCCACGTCCGTCACCCAGGTTCTCAACCTGTTGATCAACGCGCTCGGCCGCGACCTGCTGCTGCTGATCGGCCTCGTCTGCGTCATGCTGATGCAGGATCCGTACATGGCGCTGTTCGGATTTCTGGTGGCGCCGCCGGCCATGCTGGTGCTGCGCAAACTGGTGAAGCGGATCAAGGGGCTGGCGCACAACCAGTTCACCGGCAACGCCGACATTCTCGAAACCATGCAGGAATCGCTGCAGGGCATCCGCACCGTCAAGGCCTTCACACTCGAACAGACCATGCGCGAGCGGATCGACGCCAGCATCACGGCGGTCGAGCACAACGCCAACAAGATGGCGCGGGTC
>NZ_JAUYQU010000313.1 GCF_030697065.1 Bradyrhizobium sp. | reverse complement strand
CGGGCTTGACCCGGCCATCCTCTTTTTCGTGTTTTATTGCAACAAGACGCGGATGGCCGGGTCAAGCCCGGCCATGACGAAATAAAGTTAGCCAAATAGGCGGAACGAATGTGAATCCTCTGGTTCCGGCTTTGACGCCCGGTATTGCGGCGACTATGTAATGCGCTCATGACATCCCAAGAAATATCCGAACAAAACAGTTCAGCCTGGCCGGACCACAAACCGACCGCGCTCCTCGTGCTGGCCGACGGCACCGTGCTGGAGGGTTTCGGCCTCGGCGCGGAAGGCCAGGCGGTCGGCGAAGTCTGCTTCAACACCGCGATGACCGGCTACGAGGAGATCCTCACCGATCCCTCCTATGCCGGGCAGCTCATCACCTTCACCTTTCCGCATATCGGCAATGTCGGCACCAACGACGAGGACATCGAGACCGTCAACATGGCGGCGACGCCGGGCGCGCGCGGCGTGATCCTGCGCGCCGCAATCACCGATCCCTCCAACTACCGCTCCGTCAAGCACCTCGACCAGTGGCTGAAGGCGCGCGGCATCATCGGCCTTTCGGGCATCGACACCCGCGCCCTGACCGCGCTGATCCGCAGCAAGGGCATGCCCAATGCCGTGATCGCGCATGCCAGGGACGGCAAGTTCGACCTGCCCGGCCTGAAGCAAGAAGCCCGCGAATGGCCCGGCCTCGAGGGCATGGACCTGGTGCCGATGGTGACATCCGCGCAGCGCTTCACCTGGGACGAGACGCCGTGGGCGTGGGAAAAGGGTTTCGGCCGGCAGACCGCGCCGGAGTTCAACGTCGTCGCCATCGACTACGGCATCAAGCGCAACATCCTGCGCCTGCTGGCCGGCGAAGGCTGCAAGATCACGGTGGTGCCGGCGACCACTTCGGCCGAGGACATCCTGGCACTGAAGCCCGACGGCGTGTTCCTGTCGAACGGCCCCGGCGATCCCGCCGAAACCGGCAAATATGCCGTGCCTGTCATCCAGCAGGTGATCGAATCCGGCACCCCGACCTTCGGCATCTGCCTCGGCCACCAGATGCTCGGGCTTGCCGTCGGCGCGAAGACGAAAAAGATGCATCAGGGCCATCACGGCGCCAATCATCCGGTCAAGGACGAGACCACCGGCAAGGTCGAGATCACCTCGATGAACCACGGTTTTGCCGTGGACCAGGACACCCTGCCCAAGGGCGCCACGCAAACCCACATCTCTCTGTTCGACGGCTCCAATTGCGGCATCTCGCTCGACGGCAGGCCGGTGTTCTCGGTGCAGTACCACCCCGAAGCCTCGCCCGGCCCGCGCGACTCGCATTATCTGTTCAAGCGGTTTGCCGATCTGATGCGGGCGAAGAAGAGCGGGTAGCCTTTCTGCCCGCTGCCAGGCTGGACGCTATCACTCCTGCTGCAGCCTGAGATCCCGGACGCGGCGGTACCCGTCCGTTGTGACGAGCGTCACCGTTTAGTATGATGAACATCATTATTCATCCGGAGACGCCATCATGAACCACACTTCCGCCCCCGCCATCGACTACGGCGTGACTCCGCTGGAGGTGATGGCCTCGATGGCAGGACTCGACTTCGTCCGCGCCATGTTCGCCGGCAAACTGCCGGCGCCGCCGATGATGCAGACGATCAGGCCATTCGACCAGACCGCCGAGCCCGGCGTCGTGGCGTTTCAAAGCATCCCCGGCTTCCAGCACTACAACCCGATCGGCTCGGTGCATGGCGGCTATGCCGCGACGCTGCTGGATTCGGCGATGGGACTCGCGGTGCACACCGCGCTGCCGGCGGGCACCGGCTACACCACGCTGGAATTCAAGATCTCCTTCATCAAGGGCATGACCCGGGACACCGGCCCGATCCGCAGCGAAGGCCGCACGCTGAATGTCGGCCGCCGCGCCGCCACCGCCGAGGGCCGCATTACCGACGCCAAGGGCAGGCTGCTGGCGCATGCCACCACGACCTGCCTGGTGTTCGAGCTTCCGGCGACGTCGCCGGTCGGCAGCTAGGCGGGAACACGAGCCGCTGGCGTCAGTTGAAATGCGCAGGGTGCGCAAGGCCAAGGGGTCTCGCGAATGCGCGCCCGATAACGTGCCCGCCAACTTTGCGCGAGACCACGATAACGAGAATGACCATGTCAGTCGTCAGCGAAGATATCGAACCGCTCGCCTTCGTCTTCGCGGACGACGGCCTCGTTCCCAACAATCCGATGCCGTTCCTGATCTACCAGGGCGCCATCGATGTCGCCAATGCGCATCCCGAAAGAACCATCGAGGAATTGTTCGGCGCCAATGGCTGGGGCGGGATGTGGCGCAACGGCGTCTACGATTATCCGCACTACCATGCGACGGTTCACGAGGCGCTCGGCGTCGCGCGCGGCCATGCGCGGGTGCGGTT
>NZ_JAUYQU010000147.1 GCF_030697065.1 Bradyrhizobium sp. | reverse complement strand
GACAGCGGCATGTTGGGCGGGTAGGAGTTGAGATCGAGCCCGTCGATGGCGCGGCTGACGACCTGCTCTTTCCAATGGTCGCTGAGATAGGGCAACAGCGTGGTGCGGGTTCCACCGACGGCGGGATGGATATCGCAGTCGATCCGCATGGTCATGCGCGTTCCCTGAAAGTCTCATTCTTGGCGGCCGCCAAGGCGCCGCAGCACGAATGTGCAGCCGGCAGGCGTCGGGCGCAAGGGGCGAACAAGGGTCGCTGCGGGTAGCAGGTCATGGCTGAATGGATGCCGGTTTGACAGTGCCCGACGCCGGCCTTGCGGCAAGCCCGCAAACCGCAAATACTCATCCCAAACGGGAATTTTGGGGCAACCCAAGGCAAGATCCGCAACGCTCAACGGGAGGATGGTGATGACGCGTGAAACCCGGACTATGGCCGACGGCGTCGGCTTCAACACCAGCCGGCGCGCATTTCTGGGAAGCACGGGGCTGGCCGCGTTGGGCGCGATGGTCGGCGGCGTCCTGCCGCTGTCGCCTGGCGGCGGCGGTATTCCGGCCGCGCAGGCGCAAGCCGGCGGCGCCGCGGCGCCCGCAGCCCCCAAGGGGCCGCAATATCTGAAATTCCCGGGCAAGAACGACAGGCTGGTGGTGCTCGGCGAAAGGCCGCTGGTCGCCGAGACTCCGGAAAGCCTGCTCGACGACGACACCACGCCGATCGAGAAGTTCTACATCCGCAACAACGGGCAGATTCCGGAAGAGACGAAAAACCCCGACGCCTGGAAGATCACCATCGACGGCGAGGTCAACAACAAGCTCGAGATCACGCTCGGCGAGCTGAAATCGAAATACAAGGCGGTAACCCGGCGCATGGTGCTGGAATGCGGCGGCAACGGCCGCGCCGCGTTCTCGCCGCCGGCGCGCGGCAACCAGTGGACCAATGGCGGCGCCGGCTGTGCCGAATGGACCGGCGTGCCGCTGGCCGAGGTGCTGAAGGCCGCAGGCCTGAAGAAGAGCGCCGTCTACACCGCGCATTATGCCGCCGATTTGCATCTGTCGGGCGACGCGTCCAAGCCGACGCTCTCCCGCGGCGTGCGGATCGCGAAGGCGATGGATCCGCACACCATGATCGTGTGGGCCATGAACGGCCAGCCGCTGCCGAACATCCATGGCGGGCCGGTGCGCCTGATCGTGCCGGGCTGGGCCGGCTCCGCCTCGCAGAAATGGCTGACCAGAATCACCATCCGCGACAAGGAGCATGACGGCCCGGGCATGACCGAGTTTTCCTATCGCACCGCGATCAAGCCGATGATCCCCGGCGACAAGGGCGACCCGAAGAATATGCGCATCCTGGAATCGATGCCGGTGCGCTCGATCATCACCAGCCCGGCCAACGGCGCCAAATTCGCGGCCGGCACCAGGGAACTGAAACTGCGCGGCGCGTCGTGGGCCGGCGATCTCACCGTCAGGCAGGTCGACGTCTCCACCGACTTCGGCGCCAGCTGGCAGCGCGCCAACCTGGAGAAGCCGAAGAACAAGTTCGACTGGCAGCGCTGGACCGCGACACTGAAAATGCCGACCGACGGCTATTTCGAGATATGGGCGCGCGCCACCGATTCCAGGGGCGCGATGCAGCCGCATCTGGCCGGCTTCTGGAATCCGCAAGGCTACGGCGGCAACGCCATGCACCGCATCGCGGTGCTGGTGGGTTGATGCGGCGTATCGCCTGGGCCGTGATGGCGGGACTGCTGTGGATCGCGACGGCGACGGCGCAATCAAACTTCAGCCCGCGCGACGAAAACCCGGAGGATTTCCCTCCGGGTGCCGGTCGAGATGAAACCTTCTATGCGTGCACCGCCTGCCACGGTTTCAAACTCGTGGCGCAGCAAGGCATGACGCGGGCGCAGTGGGACGATTCCATCGACCTGATGATCCGCCGCCACAACATGCCGCCTCCCGACGACAAGGACCGCGCGGTGGTGCTGAACTATCTCGAGACGACCTATCCGCCGCGCCTGCCAGCCGCGCGAGGCGGCTGGCAGAATCCGTTCGCGAAGTGAGGGCTACTTCTTCTTGCCGTCGGCATCGAATTGCTTGAGATAGGCGATCAGATCGTTGGTCCTCTGCTCGTCCTTCAGGCCGGCATAGATCATCTTGGTGCCTGGAATCTTCGCCTTGGGGTCCTTGATGTAGTCGCGGAATGTGGCCTCGTCCCAGGTGAGTCCGGAGTTCTTGTTGGCGGCGGAATAATTATAGGCGGGGATGGTGCCCGCCTGGCGCCCGAACAGGCCATTGAGTTGCGGTCCGACGCCGTTCTTCGCGGTCTCGCCGACCTGGTGGCAGGCCCTGCACACGCCGAACACCTTCTCGCCGGCCGCGGCATCCTGGGCTCGGGCTTCACCTGACCCGGCGATCGCCAAAAGTGCAACGAAAACAATCCCTCGCATCCTGTTCTCCTGTTTTAGCAGCCCGTTGGGGCCGGGAATTTCTGGCTGATGGCAATGGCGCGGTCGATCCGACTTTCGGACTGCCGATGGCATCTCTCAAGCACCATACACGATCAAAGTTCCAGTGAAATCGGTGATGCGGGCCTGCAGGTTCGGGCTGGCCTTCACGATGTCTGCGATCGCGGGCAACGGCATCAGGCTGAACGCGGTCGACAACGCATCCGCCTCGGTGGCGGTCGGCGCCAACACACTGACGCTCTTGTAGCGCTGCGGACTGCGGCCCGTCGCCGGATCGAACAGATGGGTAAAGCGGCCTTTGGCGTCGAACCGGAAGCCGGCGCCCGCCGAGGTCGCAACGGCGCGGTCGGCCAGATCGACGGTTTCGCTGAGCACACCCGGCCGGCCGGGATCTTCGAGCCCGACGCGCCACGGCGTGCCCTCGGGCCTCGCGCCGATCGCGCGTATTTCGCCCATATTGACCAGCGTTGTCGACAATCCCGCCTGGCGCAGCCGCTCGACAACGCGGTCGGTGGCAAATCCCTGCGCGATGCCGTTCAGCGTGATGGCCGCGCCGCGCCGTAGCAGAGCAATCCGGTTCTCGCCGACCAGCAAGCCGGCGTGACCTACCTTCGCCAGCGCTTCGGCCACAAGCCGCGGCGAAGGCCCGTCGCCGTCCGGCCTCCCGGCCGCAAAATGATCCGCGAACAGTTGCCACAGCGGCTGCACCGTCGGATCGAACGCACCACCGGTGATTTCGGCAAAGCGCAGCGCGGTTTGCAGCAGCGCCACCATATCGGCGTCGGGCGCAACGAGAATGCCGCTGCGGTTGAGGATCGAGATCGCGGAGTCCGCCCGATACAGGCTGAACTGCTGCTCCAGCCGCCGGACGTCCTGCATACAGCGTTCGACCAGCCGTTCGGCCTCGTTCCTGTCGGAGTGATGGATCTCGATCGAGACCTGCGCACCGAGCGCCGATCCCTGCCAGCGCACGGGTGTGCCGGCTTGCGCGAAACGGCCGGACGCGAGAAACGCCGATCCGGCCGCGCTCGCGGCGATGACGATCATGCGGCGTCGGGTGAGAGCTTGCCTGGGCATCGGCCGATCCTCGTCAGTTGGTCCTGATCTCAGGACGGTCGTGCTGGCTCTGGTCGCCGGGCGAATCGCTGCCGAGCACATAGTCGCGTGGAATTTCCGCGAACGTCACCACCCGGCCGCCATTGGCGGTCGCAAAGGCGTCGGCGGCCTCGCGATTGCCGAACGGCACCGCCTCGGCCGCGCCCATGCCACCCTGCTTGCGGCCTTCGATCACGAAAAACGCCTTGCGCGCGTCGACCCAGTTGGTGGCGCCCGGATCTTCCCAGCTTTTCGCCTGCGCCATGTCCGACACGTAGATCGCCCTGATATCGCGGGGCTGGTCCGGCATCAGGGTGAAGGCCACGGTGTCGCGCGCCGAGGAGAACCAGAACGGGTCGATGCGGCCCGCGGTGATGATCTGGCCCTTCGGTCCGGGATGTTCGAGCAGATTCATGCCGCAGAACACGCCCATGGCGTCGCTGTTGAGCGCTACCGGCGGCGGCGCGACCGAGTTGTCCGCCTCCTGGTTGCATCCAGCCAGCAGGACTGCGGCGACAACCGCGCCCAGAATCCGCGAGGTGACCATTCGAAAGCTCATAATTCCCTCCGCGCAAAGAATGCGGTTGCCAGTCCGAGCGGTGCGGCGATCCAGACCATGAGGCCGAGCAGCAGCGCGCCAATGTCGGTGCTCGCGGTCCCCGCGAGCCCGGCCATGCCTGAGAACTGGCTGACGTTGAAGCCGGTCAGGTTGGTCAGCCGATAGAGATCGGTGGGATTGAGGAACAGCAGCGCCTCCAGCACCGGCGCCGTGACCACGCGTCCCTGATCGACCACGAGACTGCCGAGCAGCGCCATGTCGAACACCAGCACCATCAGCAGCCAGATGCCGACCGAAATGCCCGCGGCGGTGCCGCGATCGCGCACCAGGCTGGAGATCAGGTATCCGATCGCGACGAA
>NZ_JAUYQU010000076.1 GCF_030697065.1 Bradyrhizobium sp. | reverse complement strand
CGTAACGCGCCGGACCCCTCGCCATATTGGGCACCGTCTTTCCGGGGCGACGCGTAGCGTCGAACCCGGAATCTCGAGATTCCGGGTTCGCGCTGACGCGCGCCCCGGAATGACGCTGAGAAATGGCGCGTCAATCCCTCTTGAACCTGTAATCGAACCGATCCCCATCCGCCTTCAACCAACCCACCGTCGGCGTCGGAAAATGCACCGGCAGGATCAGCGTGTCGGTGTCCGCCACCTCGGCGAAGAATTTGCGGCGCGAGAGCGCCGACTGTTTCGGGTCCCAGTCCGGCAGCGCCGACCAGTCGGGCTCGCGGCACTGGATCGCGTGGTGCATCAGGTCGCCCGTCACCACCGCACGCTGGCCGCGGGAGAAGATGTTGACGCAGCAATGGCAGGGCGAGTGGCCCGGGGTCGGCGTCAGCGTGATGGTGTCGTCGAGCGCGTAGTCGTCGTCGACCAGCAGCGCCTGGCCAGCCTCGACGATCGGCAGGCAGTTGTCACGGAATACGGTGCCGGGCGGATTGGCGCCGCGCGCGTGCTCGGCTTCCCAGACCGCATATTCCCCCTTGTGAAAAACGTATTTCGCGTTCGGGAAGGTCGGCACCCAGCGGCCGTCGCGCAGCACCGTGTTCCAGCCGGTATGGTCGATGTGAAGATGGGTGCAGAACACGTAGTCGACGCTTTCGTAGGCGACGCCCAGCGCGAACAGTTCGTTGCGCCAGCGCTCCTTGCCGGGGAAATCGAACGGCGGCGGATGGCCCTTGTCCTCGCCGGTGCAGGTGTCGACCAGGATGGTGTGGCGCGGGGTGCGAACGACAAAGGTCTGGTAGGTGATGACGATCATCCCGAGTGCCGCGTCGTAGACCTCCGGCTCCATGGCCGGCAGATGATGTCTGAACACGGCGTCGTCATAGGCCGGGAAAAAATCCCGCGGCCGCCGCCACGGGCCTTCGCGCTCGATCACCGCGTCGATGGTGACATCGCCGATCCTGATCTGCTTCATCGCGCAGGCCTCGCCGCGATTTTCTCCAAAAGCGCCATCAGCGCTTCCGGCGCGGTGACGTTCGGCGAATGGCTGGCGTCTATTTCATGGAAGTCCCAGGCCGGATCGTTCTTCGTCATTTTCGCGAACTGCCCGAAAGTGTCCTGCGGCGTGACGCGCGTGGCGTAGATATAGCTGCGCGGCAGGGTCAGCGGGCCGCCCTGCAGCTTCAGCCCGGTCTCGAAGCACTTGATCGGCATATGGACGCGGCGCGTGCCCAGCCATTCCAGGTCGGCCGGCGAAGTATCCGGCGGCGTCGGGTTCGGCGGCATCCGCCATTCGCCGCCGGCCTTGAGTTCCTTGATGCGCGGCCGCGCCACTTCGTTCAGGTCGAGCAGCGACTGGCCGTCGGCGGGCACGAAGGCGTCGACATAGATCAGCCTGACGACGCGATCCCGCGCGCGGTCGGCGACCCCGGTGGCGACCATGCCGCCATAGCTGTGGCCGACCAGCACGATGTCGCGCAGATCCTCGTATCTGATGACGTTGAGGACATCCTCGATATGGGTTTCGAGATCGATCGATGGATTGGCCAGATGCGCGCGCTCACCGAGGCCGGTGTAGGTCGGCGTCACCAGCCGATGCCCGGCCGCCGCCATCAGCGGGTGCATCTTCTTCCAGGCCCAGCCGGCCGACCAGGCGCCGTGGCAGACGAGAAACGTTGCTCCCATGATGTTTTTTCCTTGTTGGTTTTGACGGTGGACGACCGCGAGTTTGCGATACTACCTGCCCATGGTCTGCTGTAAACGTCGCTTGCCAATTCAAACGCCGTCATTCCGGGGCGCATCGCAGATGCGAACCCGGAATCTCGAGATTCCGGGTTCGTGCTTCGCACGCCCCGGAATGACGAGGGGAAATCCTGGGACCAACATGAGTACCCTCGCGATCGTGCTGGTGCTGCTCGGCGCGCTCTCGGGCGGTTTCGTTTCCGGGCTGGTCGGCTTCGGCACGGCGATGACGGCGCTGGGGATCTGGCTCTACGTGCTGCCGCCCTCGCTGGCGGTGCCGCTGGTGCTGGTCTGTTCGGTGGTGGCGCAGACCTCGACGATGCCGGCGTTGTGGCGCAGCTTCGACCTGACGCTGGTCTGGCCGTTCCTGATCGGCGGACTTGCCGGCGTGCCGCTCGGCGTCCTGCTGATCGCCCATGCCGATCCTGATGTCTTCAAGCTCGGCATCGGCGTGCTGCTGCTGGTGTTTCCGACCGCCTTGTATTTGCAGCGCCAGCCGATGGCGTTCACGTTCGGCGGCCGGGCGGCGGATGCCGCGATCGGTTTTGCCGGCGGCATCCTCGGCGGCCTCGCCGGCCTGTCCGGCGCGCTCCCGACCTTGTGGGCCAGCATGCGCGGCTGGGGCAAGGACCAGCGCCGCGGCGTGTTCCAGACCTTCAACTGGACCGTGCTGTTCACCGCGTTGTGCCTGCAGGCCGGCATGGGCCTCGTCAAGCTGGAAGTGATCTGGCTCGCGCTGGTCGCGTTTCCGGCGACGATCACCGGCGCGTGGCTCGGCGCACGGGCCTATCGTGTGCTGAGCGACCGCAATTTCAGGGATCTGGTGCTGGGGCTGCTGTTTCTCTCCGGCGTCGGCCTGGTCTGGATCAGCCTCGGCACAGCTTGAGTTGTCATTCCGGAGCGTGCGAAGCACGAACCTCAGATGTGCAATTGCACATCGGGGAATCTCGAGATTCCGGGTTCACTCGCTTCGCTCGTGCCCCGGAATGACGAAAGACATTGCATGGCCGCCATGCGACGCGCGCGGGCGCTGTACGGGCGCGGCCAAACTCGCTAACCCTCGCGCCATGCCCTCCGTTTCATTGTCCCGCGAAAATCTCGGTCTGTTGCTGGGTTTCATCGGCATGGCGATCTTCGGCGGCACGCTGCCGGCGACGCGCATCGCGGTCTCCGCCATCGACCCGCTGGCCATGACCGCGCTGCGCACGGCGATCGCCGGGCTGTGCGCGCTGGCGCTGCTGATCGCGCTGCGCCGGCCGCTGCCGCCGCGCCGGCTGTGGCCGCAGCTGGCGATCGCGATGCTGTGCGTCAGCATCGCCTTTCCGTTCCTGATGGCGCTCGGCATGCAGACGGTCGACGCCTCGCATGGCGGCGTCGTGCTGGGGATTCTGCCGATCGCCACCGCGCTGGTCGCCGTTGCCATCACGCATGAGCGTCCCCGGCCGCTGTTCTGGATCGCCTCGCTCGCCGGCGCGGCACTGGTGATCGCATTCGCCCTGCGCCAGGGCGGCGGCGCGATCTCGGTGGGCGACATCTTCCTGTTCGCGGCGGTGGCGGTGTCGTCGGTCGGCTACGCCTTTTCCGGAAAGCTCACGTCGCATATGCCGGGCTGGGAGGTGATCAGCTGGGTGCTGGTGATGGCGCTGCCGATCTCGCTGCCGATTTCCGTCCTGACGATGCCGGCGGATATCGGCCAGATCCCCGTAAAGCCCTGGCTGGCGCTGCTCTATGTCGCGCTGTTCTCGCAATGGATCGGATTCTTCGCGTGGAATGCGGGCATGGCGATGGGCGGCATCGCGCGGGTGTCGCAGGTGCAGTTGCTGCAGCCCTTCATCACCTTCGCGCTGGCGGCCTTCTTCAACGACGAGACCATCACGCTGCAGATTCTGCTGTTCGCGGCGGCCGTGGTGGCGACGGTGGCGATCAGCACGCGGACGCGGAGCCGGCCAATTGCGCCGCCTCACGACTGATGCGAAGCCGCCGCGCCGGCATCGCGCCCCGCTCCGAGCAACATGCCGCCGGCGACGCCGACGCCCAGCACGTAGATCCAGCCTTCGTGAAAATCGAACAGATGCGAGTTGAACAGCGAGGTGAAGATGTTCTGCACGACGACCAGCAGGCCGATCCACGCCGCCAGGCCCTCGCCGCGAAACAGCGTCAGATGCTTCCACCACAACGCAAACAGCACGACGATCCCGAGCGCGCCCCACTGGATCGCGACGGCCAGGGTCTGATTGTGCGGATTGGCGACGATCTCGGCCTGCACGCCGGTACGGCCGACCGCGGCCTGCTCGAACAGGCCGCGGGTGGCGCCCGTGCCATGCCCGATCACCGGAGCCTGTGCCATGAAGCCCAGCGACTTCTGCCAGAACTCCAGCCGGGATCCCACGCCGCTCGGATTGTTCCGGATGGTGGTCTCCTGCCAGTCGACGAAAAACTTCAGGCCGGTCGCGCGCAGGGCCGGCGACAGGTTCCAGACCATCGCCGCCAGCAGGACAACGGCGCAGGCTGAAAGTAACGTCGTTCGCCATTTCAGATGAAGCAGCGCGAATGCCGCCAGCATGACCGGCATGGTCACCAGCGCGGTTCGCGACACCACCACGAACATCATGTTGGCCAGCAGGCTGAGGGCAATGACCGAGAGCAGCACCGCGAGCCGTGTCCTGCCGGCTCGCAGCGCCATCATGACCGGATAGGCCAGCGCCACCGCGCATAGCGCGAATTCATGGCTTTGGGCGATGTAGTTCTTGACGACAATGCCCGTTGCGGGAGCATGGGGTCCCTGCGAGAAATGAAGCTTGAGCGAGAGGTTCGGCACGTAGGCGACGAGCCATGACGCCGCCATCAACAGCGTGCACGACGCCAGAAAGGCGATGAAGACCCAAAGGCCGCGCGGCGAGCGCTCGAAATGATAGAGCAGCAGCGGCAGCACCAGCAATTTGGCGGTCGGGCTGACCGCATCGAGCCTGGCACTCCATGATGCGTCCGACCACAGGGTTCCCAGCAGCGCCAGCGCGAACATCGCGATCGGCAGCGCCGAGATCGGCCGCAGCAGCGACCGCCACAAGGCGCGCGGCTCGACGGTCGGGATCAGCGCGACCAACCAGAGCACCGCCGCGATCGCGACGCCGGAAGTCGACCACGGCAGCAGGATCGCGATCAGCACCGTCAGCAGATCGATATTGAAGATCCGCGCGGCCGGGTCGTGCCGCGCGGACCAGATCACCGAAAGCCACGAGGCGCCGGGCTTTCGTCGTATGGCTTCAGTCATCCCTGCTCCCTGCGCCACGCGGCGGCACACCGATGTGCAGTTTACGCGGCCAGGGAGATGCCCGCAAATTGAAGGGCGTCATTCAAGGAGGTCATTCCGCCGCCGAAATGCGGTCGAACCCGGTCGCCTGCCGTTCGAACAGGCCGCGATAGATTCCCCCCGGGCGATTGGCCAGCGCGGCATGGGTGCCCTGCTCGACGATCGCACCGCGGTCGAACA
>NZ_JAUYQU010000075.1 GCF_030697065.1 Bradyrhizobium sp. | reverse complement strand
CGGTCCCGCCGAAGCGCCGATTGATCGAGACGTCGGCCTGGGCGAAGTCGGTGAACAGCCGGCCGACACGATCCGGCGGAACGCCGATACCGCTGTCAGACACGCTCCATTCCACCGTAACGCGGCTGCTCTCTCGCGATGCGCAGGTGACCGCGATGGTCACTCCTCCACGCTCAGTAAACTTGACGGCGTTCGAGGCAAGATTGAGCAAGACCTGGCGGATTCTCGCGACGTCTCCGCTCAGGGTGGACGGAAGGCTCGGATCGATCTCGAGCTTGACCGTCAGTCCCTTGTCCTTCGCGCTCGTTGCAATGACCGAGGCAACGGAATCCACAAGCCTTGCCGGCGAGAAATCGATCGTCTCGAACTCCAGCCGGCCGGCTTCAAGTTTCGACAGGTCGAGAATGTCGTTGAGAATTCGTTGCAGGTTTTCGCCGGAATCCCGGATGGTGGCCACCGCGTGATGCTGCTCCGGATCGAGCTTCGTCTCCAGCAGCATGCTTGCCAATCCGAGGACGCCGTTCATGGGCGTGCGGATTTCATGACTCATCGTCGCAAGAAAGCCGGACTTCGCCTGGTTGGCCGCCTCGGCCTGCTCCGCACGCCAGCTTTCGGTGACGTCGTGACCAACTCCGCGATAGCCGGCGAAGTTACCGTCGTGGTCGAGCGTGGGCTTTGCAGTCAAGGTCCAGAGGCGGGCCTGGCCGCCGGCGACGACGTGAACGATGATTTCGCGGAGCGCTTCGCGTTTTTCCATCAGCGCGACGATGCCGGCTACCGCTGGGCGATCATCGGGACAGAGCATTTCCAGTGCCGTGACGAAATGCACGCCCTGCAGCAACTGGCTCGGAATTTGCGCCACCTCGACGAATCGCTCCGGAACGTCAATCAACCGGCACTCTGCGTCGGTCTGCCAAAGCCAGTCACTGGCGTTCTCCTGAAATTCCTTCAGCAACAGCGAGATCGTCTCGGTCTGGCGCGCGAGTTGCAATTGCGCCCGCAAATTGTCGAAGAACAGCCTGCCGTTCAGAATGACGTTGCGCGAAATGAAGACGGCATAGATCATCAGGAAAATTGCCGCGACGACGTAAGCATCGACCTGGCAAAGCAGCAGAGCCACCGCGGACGCGCTTGCCATGGTCCACACATATACCAACCCGGCGCCGGACACGGTGGAAAGCGTGAAGGCGCCTGCCGAGATCATCCCCGCCATCAGGCAGGCGACGATGAGTTGATACGTGGGACTGATCGCGGGAAGGATCACGACCGGCATCGTTCCCCAGGCGAGCGCCAGGATAAACGCCTGGACCGTCAATCGCCTTATGGCGTTCCGCGATGCTTCTTTCGGCGGGCGGCGGCGCGACCGTACCCACGACCGCGTCGCCATGCCGGCCGCGACGGCAATCGTTAACGCCCAGGCGCCGAGAAAGATATTCGAGCCGGTATTCCAGAAAACCGCCAGAATAATCGCGACATTCACCAGATTGATCGTCATGGTGAGCGGGACGAGCCGAGTGATGGCATCGATCTGTTTGGCGCGAATGCGGCGCATCTCGCGTTCGCTGAGGTCGTTCGCTTCGAGTCCGGCTACGGGAAACAGGCCGCGAAGCCGAACGGCGAGCCCACCGGGGGCCGCGCCGCGCCCGGTCTGCTCTGCGGTCGCCAAGTTTCCTGACCGGTTCATGCTGCGCCGACACCTGATTTGCGCGTCAGCAAACGATCGAGACCGCTTAAATGACGTTAATCTGGCGCACCGTAACAATACGGGGCCGACGACGACCGCCGCGCCAGGCCGAACCTAGGGTGCGGCGAACAATGCCCTGGCGTTGCCATGCGCAATCTGCGCGGCCACTTTCGGCGGCAGTTGTGCCAGCCAGGCGCGATAGCCGGCCATGATTTCACCATAGCTCGCCCAGCGCTCCGGCACCCATGTGTCCGAACCGACCATGAACCGGTCGGGGTATCGCTCGAACAGCGATCGCCACTCCGGCGTCAGCTTGCCTCCGCCCTCGGTGATGCCGCTGCGGTAGGACAGTTCACCCCAGAGCTTCGGATATTTGGCCATCATCGCGCCGACGCGCTCGCCGGACAGCCCGAAGCCGGTATGGGCCCAGATGATCTGCGCCTTCGGATTATGCCGCATCAGGATTTCGACCGCGACGTCATCGGCATGGGCATGCAGATAGAGGTTGTTCGCCACGGCGAAGTCGACGGTCTTCCTGACCCATTCGCTGTCGGCGTCCCCGCTCGCCAGATGAAATTCACCGATGCCGCGATAGTAGCCGCGCTTGAATTCCTCCTGCACCAGATCGAAGATCACGGGGTCCTTGAACCAGGTCTGGATGTCGGGGCGGACCCGGTAAGGCCGGATGAACGGCACCACTTGCAGCCCGTCCGCCTTCGCCCCCACCAGCGCATGGGTGCCGCTGTTGGGCCGGCTGGTCGCCAGAATGCCGGTGACGCGATGCTCCTTGAACAGCGCCAGCACCTCATCCAGCTGATAGAAAGGCTTGGGCTCCCAGTTGTAATGCAGGTGAGCGTCGAAAATCTCGATCGGTTCGTCCGCGAGCGCGCGATCGTCGATGGCGGCCAGCAGGCAGGTGGCGATCAGCGCTGCGATCCATCCCCGACGCGAATTCATGGCCGCTTCTGTCCCATTATTCCGCCGCCACGACGCGTGGCCGCTCGACATTGTCTGCCTCGTCGGTCTGCGGCTCGAGCCGGCGTTTGAGGCGGCGATCGACGCGGTCGAGGTAGATATAGATCACCGGCGTGATGTAGAGCGTCAGCAGCTGCGACAGGCAGAGCCCGCCGACCACGGCCACGCCGAGCGGCTGACGCAGTTCGGCGCCCGCTCCGGCGCCGAGCGCAATCGGCAGCACGCCGAAAATCGCAGCGAATGTCGTCATCATGATGGGGCGGAACCGGAGCAAGGCGGCTTCGCGAATGGCGTGCTCGGCGCTCAAGCCGACGCGGCGGCGTTCCAGTGCGAAATCCACCATCATGATGGCGTTCTTCTTGACGATGCCCACCAGCATCACGATGCCGATCATGGCGATGACCGACAGCTCCATGTTGAACGCCATCAGGGTCAGGATGGCGCCGATGCCCGCTGACGGCAGGCCGGAAATGATCGTGATGGGGTGAATGAAGCTCTCGTAGAGGATGCCGAGGATCACGAAGGCCGCGAACACCGCCGCCAGGATCAGAACGCCCTGCCCGCGCAGCGAATCCTGGAATACCTGCGCGGTACCGGAGAAGCCGGTGGCGATGGTCGCCGGAAGGTTGGATGCCGCCTCGAGCGCGGTGATCTTGTCCACCGCGTAGCCCAGTGAATGGCCGGGTGCGAGGTTGAAAGAGATCGTCACCGCGGGCTGCTGACCCTGATGGTTGATCTGCAGCGGGCCTACCGTCGGCACCAGCTTGGCCACCGCATCGAGCGGAATGGTCTGGCCGCGCTCGGTTTTAACATAGAGCTTGGAGAGATTGGACGGGTCGACGCGGAACTCCGGCTTCGCCTCCAGGATGATCTTGTAGTCGTTGGACGGCATGAAGATGGTGCCGATCTGTCGACCGCCATAGGCGTTGTAGAGCTGGTTGCGAACCTGCTCCACGGTGACACCGTAGACCGCGGCCTTCTCTCGGTCGATCTCGACCGTCATCTGCGGGTTCTTGATGTAGAGGTCGGTGGTGACGTCGAGCAGGCCCGGGATCTTCTCGATCTTGTCGCGCATTTCCGGCGCGAACTTGTAAAGCGACTCGGTATCGCCGCTCTGCAGCACGTATTGATACTGGCTCTTCGAAATCCGGCCGCCGATATTGAGGTTTTGAATCGGCTGAAAGAAAGCCTGCAAGCCGGGGATCTCCCGCGCCTTGAGGCGCAGGCGTCCGACGATGGCCGGAAGTTTGTCGCGGGTCTCCTTGGGTTTCAGCGCGATGAACAGGCGGCCGTAATTGGCGGTCGTATTGGGACCACCCGCACCGACGGTGCTGTTGATGTAGTCGATCGCCGGGTCGGCTTTGAGGACCTCGACCAGCGCCTGCTGCCGTACGGTCATCGCAGCGAACGACGTATCGGTGGCGGCCTCGGTAACGCCGATCAGGAAGCCGGTGTCCTCCTGCGGAAAGAAGCCTTTCGGAACGACCATGTAGAGATAGACCGTGCCACCCAGGGTAGCCAGCGTGACCACGAGCATCAGCGCCTTCCGCGCCAGCACCCAGTCCAGCGTCCACTCGTAGGCGCGAAGCCAGGAATCGAACATCCGTTCGAAGACGCGGAACACGACGTTGGGCTTCTTGGCGGGATCATGCGCCTTGAGCATGCGGGCGCACAGCATCGGCGTCAGCGTCAGCGACACGAATCCGGAAACCAGGATCGCGACCGAAACCGTCACCGCGAATTCGCGGAACACGCGCCCCACGATGCCGCCCATCAACAGCACCGGAATGAACACCGCGATCAGCGAAAAGGTGATCGAGATGATGGTGAATCCGATCTCGCGGGCGCCCTTCAGCGCCGCCTCGTAGGGTCGCATGCCCTTTTCGATATGGCGGACGATGTTCTCCAGCATGACGATGGCATCGTCGACCACGAAACCGACCGACAGGGTCAGCGCCAGAAGCGTCATGTTGTTGATCGAATAATCCAGCACATACATGACCGCACAGGTTCCGAACAGCGAGATCGGAACCGCAAGCGCCGGAATGAAGGTCGCCGATGCCGAGCGCAGGAACAGGAAGATCACCATGATGACCAGCCCGATGGCGATCAGCATGGTTTCCTCGACGTCGGCCACCGCCTGGCGGACCGAAACCGAGCGATCCATCAACACGTTGATCGAGACCGATGGCGGGATCTGCGCGCGCAATGCCGGCAATTTTGCCAACACGGAATCGACGACCGCCACCGTGTTGGCGTCGGGCTGCTTCTGAATGCCGACAACGATGGAACGGTCGCCGTTGAGCCAGCTCGCGATCTTGTCGTTCTCGACGCTGTCGTAGATCTGCGCCACCTCTTCCAGCTTGATCGGCGCGCCGTTCTTGTAGCTCACCACCACCTGGCGGTAATCGATTGCCTTGTCCATCTGGCCGGAGGCCTGAAGCGCGACGTCCTGCTTCGGTCCATTGAGGGTGCCGACCGGCGTCGAGGAGTTGGCGCGCGCCACGGCGACCCTGATGTCTTCCAGCGACAACCCCCGCGCCGCGGCCGCTTCCGGGTCGGCCTGAACGCGAATGGCGAATTTCTGCGCGCCGTAGATGCTGACCTGTGCCACGCCAGGGATCTGCGACAGGGCCTGACCGATGGTGATCTCGCCATACTCGTTGACGGCCGACAGCGGCAACGTCGCCGAACCGAGCACCACAAACAGCACCGGGAAGTCTGCCGGGTTCACCTTGCGGAAACTCGGCGGGATCGTCATCTCGACCGGTAGCCGGCGCTGCGCGATGGTCAGCGCCGTCTGAACGTCGAGCGCCGCCGCATCGATCTGGCGATTGAGATCGAACTGGATGGTGATGACGCTGGTGCCCTGCGACGAGTTCGACGACATCGACGAGATGCCGGCGATGGTCGACAGTTGCCGCTCGATGATGCCGGCCACCGACGACGCCATGGTATCCGCACTGGCGCCCGGCAGGGTCGCGGTCACGGCGATGGTCGGAAAATCGACCCGCGGCAGCGCCGAAACCGGCAGCAGCCGGAAGCCGAACACGCCGAACGCGATGATCGAAGCCGTGATCAGCGTCGTCATCACCGGCCGACGAATACACAGCTCCGACAGCGTCATCGCTCAGGCTCCGGCCTTGCGGGCGCGCGGCTCGGCCCGCGAGCCATCCGACAGCAGCAATTGTCCGTCGACGACGACATCCTCATTGCCGGACAGTCCTTCGGCGATGACCGAAAGGCCCTGCAGGGTGCGCTCGACTTTCACCGCCTGAACCCTGGCCACGCCGTCCTTCACCACGAATACGAAATTGCCGCTCTGGCTGCGCTGCACCGCCACGGTCGGAACGACCACGGCATTCTCGGTCCGGATGATCAACCTGGTGTTGACCAGCGTCCCCGGCCACAGGGTTTCGTTCTCGTTGTTCATGATACCGCGGACGGTGACCATGCCGGTGGTGGCATCGACAGAGTTCTCGACCATCGCCACCTTGCCGTCCTCGGACCGCTGGTGGCCCGGAATGGTCGCAATGACCTTGGGAGCCTCGGTCGCCATGGCGTCGCGCAGGTCGACCAGGACGCGCTGCGGAACGGCGAAAGTCACATAGACCGGCGCCATCTGGTTGATGACCGCCAGCGGCGCGGTATCGGCCGGGCGCACGAAATTGCCGACCTTGACGTTGGCCGCGCTGATCCGCCCGGAAAACGGCGCGTGAATGGTCGTGAAGCTCTTCTGGACCTTCAGATTTTCCAATGCGGACTGGGCCGCCTTGATGGTGCCGGCCAGGATATCGGCCTGGGTCTTGGCGTTGTCGACATTGACCTGCGTGGTGGCGCCCTTGCCGATCAGGTCGCCGAAGCGCCTGACGTCGCGCTGCGCCGCCTCGAGCTGCGCCCGATCCCGGGCGAGCACGCCTTCGGCCTGTTCGATCTGGGCATCGATCTGGCGCGCGTCGAGCGTAAACAGCAGGTCGCCCTGCTTAACTCGGGCGCCGTCTTCGAAATGCACTGATACGATGGTGGTTTCGACCCGCGATTTCAGCGCCACGCTGGAAATCGGCGTGACCGTTCCGATCGAATCGACATCGACCGGCACCGGTTTGCGCTCGGCCTTGGCCAGTTCTACCGAGACCACGCGCGCCCTCGGCGGTCCCTGGACGGAGGCGCCGCCGCCGCCAAACCATGCAGCGCGGGTGCCGTAGGCAGCAAGCGCCGCGACCGCGAGCGCGCCGGCCAGGATCATCAGGTTACGTTTCTTCATCGCATTTCACGTCTGCCGATCCACATCGACCGGGACGGTCCAATTCCCTGCCTTGAGGCCGCCTCTTCGCCCTTGTCTAAATGGTTATCACAGCCCCGCAGCGCATGGTATGCCAGCGAAACTAAAATTGCGGTAAGCCAACGGAACCCCTCAATGCGCATTGCGACGTGGAACGTCAATTCGGTCCGGCAAAGGGTCGACCATCTGCTGGTCTGGCTGAAGGATTGCGCGCCCGACATCGTCTGCCTGCAGGAGATCAAATGTGTCGACGAGGCGTTCCCGCGGGAGGCCATCGAGGCGCTCGGCTACAACGTCGTCACCCATGGCCAGAAGACTTTCAACGGCGTGGCGCTGCTCTCGAAGCTGCCGTTCGAGGAAACCAAATCGGGGCTGGCCGGCGACGACGAGGATGTCCACGCCCGGTTTCTGGAGGGCGTGGTGCCGCTGAAACGTGGCGTGCTGCGGATCGCCTGCCTCTATCTGCCCAATGGCAACCCGCCGGAGACCGAGAAATACCCTTATAAACTCAAATGGATGTCGCGGCTTCTTGAGTATTCGAAGCAGCGCCTTAAAGCGGAAGAGCCGCTGCTGCTGGCGGGCGACTTCAACGTCATCCCTACGGCGAAGGACGTCCATAATCCCGCGGCCTGGGTCAATGACGCCCTATTCCGCCCGGCCACGAGAGAAAGCTTTCAAACGCTGCTCGGCCTTGGACTCACCGACGCGCTGCGCGCGGTCACCGACGCCCCCGGGCAATACACCTTCTGGGATTATCAGGCCGGCGCCTGGCAGAAAAACCACGGCATTCGCATCGACCACCTGTTGCTGTCGCCGCAGGCCAGCGACCGGTTGACCGGGGTCGGTATCGACAGCTACGTGCGGGCCTGGGAAAAGCCGTCCGACCATGTGCCGGTATGGGCCGACATCGATCTGGAGACGGCCTGACCGGCTTGCCCGATCAATCCTTGCGGCCCTGCACCCAGTGCTCGAGCATCTGCAGCGCCATCGCCCGGTCGTCCTCGGACGCCTTGGCGATCGCCTTGTTGTAGCTTTCCTTGATCCAGGTCTCGTCGGGGGCAGCGCTGTCGCGCGCCAGTGTCAGCCACATCAGCCCGCGGGCGCGCTGAGGCGGCAGCTTGTCGCCGCTGAACAGCATCTGACCGAGCAAGGCCTGCGCCTGATGCTGTCCCTTCTGCGCGGCGAGGCCGAGCCAGCGCGCGCCGTAGCGGAAATCGTCGCGCGACGAGCCGGCGCCCTTGAGATAGAGCCGGGCCAGGTCGTACTGGGCATCGGCGTTGCCGAAATAGGACGCGGCGTAGGAGAACATCTCGCGCGCCCGCTCCGGATCGGACTTCACCTTCGAATTGGGAATACCCTTGAGGTAGTAGCGGCCGAGCGCCACGAAGGCGTTGGCGACGACGCCGGCCTGCGGCGCCGACGGACTGTCTTCCGCGTGCTGGTTGGCAATCCGGCTGAAATAGTCGAAGGCGCGCAGATCGTCCTGGGCGACGCCTTCGCCCTCGGCATACATCCGGCCGAGCTTCCACTGCGCGATCGGGTGACCGCCTTCGGCGGCGTATTGCAGCGAGGTCAGCGAGTTGATCGAGGCAGCCGTCGGCACCGACGCCGGCGGAACCGGCTTCTTCGAGGAAGCCGCGGTGCCGGGCTGGGGCGCAACCACCGGAATGGCCGCCTCCGCATTGACCGGCGAACCGTCGAATCCGAAGGCCGGGGCCGCCGGAACGGCCCCCAGAAGCAACGCAAAAATGATACGCCTAGATGTCCGCATAACACTGTTTCTCGTGCGCACCGCCCGGATGGGTTACCGCACCATCCACCGCCGGCCCCACCTGCTGGGCATATTTCCAGAGAGCACCCGATGTATGATTGGTCGCCCGGGGCTTCCATTTGGTCTTGCGTTCAGCCAGCTCCGCGTCGGTCAACTTTACGTTAAGAGTCCCGGCATCGGCGTCGATTTCGATGATATCGCCGTCCCGCAGCAGGCCGATCGGCCCGCCGATCGCCGCCTCCGGCCCGACATGGCCGATGCAGAAGCCGCGGGTGGCGCCCGAAAACCGGCCGTCGGTGATGAGGGCGATCTTGCCGCCCATGCCCTGCCCGGTCAGGGCCGCAGTGGTCGAGAGCATTTCCCGCATGCCGGGGCCGCCGCGCGGCCCCTCATAGCGGATCACGATGACCTCGCCCTCTTTGTAGGTTTTTTTCTGGACCGATTCGAAGGCATCCTCTTCGCGGTCGAAGCAGCGGGCCGGCCCGGTAAATTTCAAGTTCGACATGCCAGCGACCTTCACGATCGCGCCCTCGGGCGCGAGATTCCCCTTCAGGCCGACCACTCCGCCGGTGACGGTGATCGGCTTGTCAGCGGGCCACACCACATCCTGGTGCGGATTCCATTTCACGCTTTTGAGGTTTTCGGCGATCGTCCGGCCCGTCACGGTCAGGCAATCCCCGTGCAGGTAGCCATTGTCGAGCAGCGTCTTCATCAGAAGCGGTATGCCGCCAACCTCGAACATGTCTTTGGCGACATAACGGCCGCCCGGCTTCAAATCCGCGACATAGGGTGTTTTTTTGAAGATTTCGGCCACGTCGAACAGGTCGAACTTGATGCCGCATTCGTGCGCGATGGCCGGCAGATGCAGCGCAGCGTTGGTCGACCCGCCGGAGGCCGCCACCACGGCCGCGGCGTTTTCCAGCGCCTTGCGGGTGACGATGTCGCGCGGCCGGATGTTGAGGGCGATCAATTCCATGACCTTCTCACCCGCGGTCATGCAGAACGAGTCGCGGATTTCGTAGGGCGCGGGGGCTCCGGCCGAGTACGGCAGCGCCAGCCCGATGGCCTCGGATACCGTCGCCATGGTGTTGGCGGTGAATTGTGCACCGCACGCGCCGGCCGACGGGCAAGCCACCCGCTCGATTTCGTCAAGGTCCTCGTCCGACATCTCGCCGACCGAATGCTTGCCGACCGCCTCGAACATGTCCTGCACGGTGACCTGCTGGCCGCGGAAATTGCCGGGCAGGATCGAGCCGCCGTAGATGAAGATCGAGGGCACATTGAGCCGGACCATTGCCATCATCATGCCCGGCAGCGACTTGTCGCAACCGGCGATGCCGACCAGCGCATCATAGGCATGGCCGCGCATGGTCAATTCGACGGAATCGGCGATGCATTCACGCGACGGCAGCGACGAGCGCATGCCGTCATGGCCCATCGCGATGCCGTCGGTGACGGTGATGGTGCAGAATTCGCGCGGGGTGCCGCCGGCGGAGGCAACGCCCTTCTTCACCGCCTGGGCCTGGCGCATCAGCGAGATGTTGCAGGGCGCCGCCTCGTTCCAGCACGACGCCACGCCGACGAACGGCTGGTGAATCTGCTGGGTGGTCAGGCCCATGGCATAGAGATACGAGCGGTGCGGTGCCCGTTCCGGACCCTCCGTCACGTGACGGCTCGGCAGCCTGCCCTTGATGCTGGTCTTGGCGTCCATCGCGAACCTGTTTCCCCAGCCCACCCTCGTCAGATCCGGGAAATCAGGAGTTCCCCTTCGCCTTTGCGAGCGCCGTAGATATTAGCCTACGGGGAATGATTTCATTGAGGGGTGTGGCTAAATAGCGGCGCGCGCAAGAGCTTGCTGCAAGGAGAGTTAAATGTTCGCCGAGTGTTGCGGCTACGCAACAATCGTGGCCCGGCAGCCACGACGCATCGAACACGCCCTGGAGTTGTGCGTGGACTTTGTTCCACCACATAAGCCTGCCCGACGTCCTCCGCCGCAGACATGGTGAATCGCCCATTAACCTTTGTTGTCTAGCCTTTGGCGACGGCGCTGCGTAACGCGCCGGTAGTGAGGGTAGTCATGCGCCAGATTCTCATCATCGCCGCGGCAATGATCGCTTCGTCCGGAGCCCATGCTGCCGATTATCGCTCGCGGTACTACGAGCCACGGGCAGTTACGTCACCCCATGCGGCGCCGGCCTACATTCCCCATGTGCCGCCCGTGTATTATCTCCCCTCGCCGCCGCAATACGTTCAGGATTTGCGGACGGGCGCTCCAGGCCGCTGGGTATATCTCCAGCCTACATTCTTCGAGCGGCTCTTTGGCCCCGGGGACGGATACTGACGTGCCGGTCATGACGATGCGGCGTTGGGCTTTGCTGATCGGTGTCATCCTGATCGGCGCGATCGCCGCGATCTGGTACTATGACTACCGCAGCAAATGTCACGGGATCGACGAATGCGCCGCGCGGGCCGCCGAAGGCCATGAACGCGACACGCCGACCGAGCACCGCTGACTTCATCGAAGAGCGCGGCGACGCCGCGCCCTTCGAACGGTCAGACGTTCCTAGTCCACCTTGACATTGGCGGCCTTGATCATCGGCCACCATTTGGCGATCTCGGCCTTCTGCCAGTCGCCCAGCGCCTGCGGCGACAGTTTTTCCTTGGGTGGCATCGCCAGGCCGAGGTTCTCGAGCTGTTTGCGAACGGCGGCATCGTTCAGCGCGTCGACCGCCGCGGCGTTGAGCTTTGTCACGATGTCCTTCGGAGTGCCCTTCGGCACCCACAGTCCGGACCACAGGGTCATGTGAAACCCGGGCAGCCCCGCTTCGTCGGTGGTCGGAATGTCCGGCGCGGATGCAGCGCGCTTGGTATCGGTGACGGCATAGCCGCGGATGGTGCCGGCGCGTACCTGGTTGATGGAGTTGGAGAGCTGATCGACCATCAGATCGATCTGTCCGGCGACGAGATCGTTCATCGCGGGACCGGTGCCGCGGTACGGCACATATTGCAGCTTGGCGCCGGTGATGTTCTCCAGATACAGCCCGGCGATATGGCTGCCGGAGCCGGCGCCGGCGGTGACGGCGGTGGCCGGGGCCGGCTTCGCCTTGATCCATTCGATCAGTTCCTTGAGCGACTTGGCCGGAATCGCGTTCTTGCTGACGAGGATCATCGGATTGCTCGGCAGCAGCGCGACCGGCTCGAGGTCGGCCACGAGGTCGTAACCGAGCTTGTAGACCGCGCCATTGGCCACGTGGGTGCCGAGATGCCCGAAGCTGACCGTGTAGCCGTCGGCCGGCGAGCGCAACGCCCGTCCGACTCCGATGGAGCCACCGGCGCCCGTGACATTCTCCACCAGCACGGTTTCGCCGAGCGTCGTCTTCATGCGCTCGGCCAGGATCCGCGCCATCACGTCGGACGGCCCGCCGGCGGCGAACGGCACCACGATGGTGATCGGTCGCGACGGGAATTTTTCCGCCAGCGCGGTGCCGCCGAATGCCAGCATGGCCGTCAACGCAGCAAGTATCGTTCTTCGCATCTTATCCTCCCTCTGGCGCCGCACCATTCTGACGATGGATTGCAGCCTTCAACGATGGGCTACAGCCTGGCGTAGTCGATCGGCTGGTGACGATCGAGCGTTCGCGTGACCGGCGGCAGCGGGTATTTCAGTCCCGTCGCGCAGTTGAACAGCATCACGCGGTCGTTCTTCGTCACACGGCCGTCGGCCAGGCTTTGCTTGTACGCAGCATAGGTCGCCGCACCTTCCGGACACAAGAGCAGGCCTTCCTCGCGCGCGACCTCGTTGAGCGCAGCGGAAATCTTCTCGTCATCGACCGCAATGGCGAATCCCTTGCTCTCGCGCACCGCGCGCAGGATCAGAAAATCTCCGACCGCCTGCGGCACCCGGATCCCCGAAGCGATGGTGTGGGCATCCTCCCAGCGCGGCGCGTGCTCGGTGCCGGCCTCGAAGGCCCGTACCATCGGCGCGCAGCCCGACGCTTGCACCGCGATCATGCGCGGCCGCTTGCTTCCGATGAAGCCGATGGCTTCGAGCTCGGCAAAGGCCTTCCACATGCCGATCAGGCCGGTACCGCCGCCGGTCGGATAGAAAATCACGTCGGGCACGTCCCAGTCGAGCTGCTCGGCGAGTTCCAGCCCCATCGTCTTCTTGCCCTCGATCCGGTAGGGCTCCTTCAGCGTCGAGGTATCGAACCAGCCGGCCTTTGCCTTGCCCTCGCCGACGATCTTGCCGCAATCGTCGATCAGGCCGTTGACGCGATAGACGGTGGCGCCTTGCAGCTCGATCTCGCTGACATTCACCTCCGGCGTATCGGCCGGACAGAAGATCGTGGTCTTGATCCCGCAGGAGGTGGCGTAGGCCGCCAGCGCCGCACCGGCATTGCCGTTGGTCGGCATCGCCATGTGCTTGATGCCGAGTGCCTTGCCCATCGACACCGCCATCACGAGGCCGCGCGCCTTGAACGAGCCGGTCGGCAGCCGGCCCTCGTCCTTGACGATGATTTCGCCGCCGCCGATCTTCTTTGCGAGCTTTGGCAGCCGGATCAGCGGCGTGGTGATTTCGCCGAGGCTGACGATGTCGGCCACCTTGCGCACCGGCAGCATCTCGCGGTAGCGCCAGAGATCGGCCGGCCGCTGCGCCAGCGCGTCCTTTGTCAAAGCCTTCTTCACGCCGGCGAGGTCATAGCGGACCAGCAGCGGCTTGCCTGCCTTGGAAAGGTTGTGGATCTGGTCAGCCGGATAGTGATCGCCTTCCATCGCGCATTCGAGATGGGTGACGAAGTTCGGCCGTTCGATCGTCAAATTGTCATTGTCTTTCACGGGATTACGTCTCTTTGATTTTTCTCCGGCCTCATCCTGAGGAGCGCGCCCTCGCGCGCGTCTCGAAGGATGTGACAAGAGTTCCGGTGTTGCCCATCCTTCGAGACGCTTGCTTCGCAAGCTCCTCAGGATGAGGATCGGGGTTGCGCAGATATCAAGTCTCACATGTTCAGCACCCGGCCATAGGCGTCGAGCACCGCTTCCTTCATCGTCTCCGACAGGGTCGGATGCGGGAAGATGGTGTGCATCAGTTCCTCTTCCGTGGTCTCGAGATTCATGGCCACCACAAAGCCCTGGATCAGTTCGGTGACCTCGGCGCCGACCAAATGCGCGCCGAGCAGCTGGCCGGTCTTCCTGTCGAAGATCACCTTGACCAGCCCCTGGTCCTCGCCAAGCGCGATGGCCTTGCCATTGCCGACGAACGGAAACCGTCCGACCCGGATGTCACGGCCGGCTTCCTTCGCCCTGGCCTCGGTGAGGCCGACGGAAGCGACCTGCGGATGGCAATAGGTGCAGCCGGGAATGAGATTCTTGTCCATCGGGTGCGGGTGCAGGCCCTTGATCGCCTCGACGCAGACCACGCCCTCATGCTCGGCCTTGTGCGCCAGCATCGGCGGGCCCGCGACGTCGCCGATGGCGTAGATGCCGGGGACATTGGTCTTGCCATAACCGTCGATCACGATGCAGCCGCGCTCGGTCCTGACGCCGAGCTTTTCCAGCCCGAGGTTTTCGATATTGCCGACCACGCCGACCGCGGAAATCACCCGGTCGAACTCGATCGCCTGCGGCTTCTTGCCGTCGTCGATGGTGGCGACCACGCTGTCGCTCTTCTTCTCGAGATTTGTCACCTTGGTATTGGTGAGAATCCTGATGCCCTGTTTGTCGAACGCCTTGTGCGCGAATTTCGAGATCTCGGCATCTTCCACCGGCAGGATCTGCGGCAGTACCTCGACGACGGTCACTTCCGCGCCCATGGTGCGGTAGAACGACGCGAACTCGATGCCGATCGCGCCGGAGCCGACCACCAGCAGCGACTTCGGCATCTTGTCCGGCACCAGCGCCTCGACGTAGGTCCAGACCCGCTGCTTGTCGGGCTCCCGCCCCGGCAACACGCGCGGCCGCGCGCCTGTCGCGACGATGATGTGCTTGGCCTGATAGGTCCCCTCGCCTAGCGCGCCTTTCGGCGCGTCGACCGAGGATTTCTTCACCGTCAGCTTGCCCGGCGCATCCAGCGTCGCCTCGCCCCAGATCAACGTGACCTTGTTCTTGTTAAAGAGATAGCCGACGCCGTCGTTCAGCCGCTTCACCACACCGCGCGAGCGTTTCACCACGGCCTGCAGGTCGAACGAGATATTCTCGGCCGCCAGCCCATAGTCCTTGGCGTGCTGCATCAGATGATACACCTCCGCCGAACGCAGCAGCGCCTTGGTCGGAATGCATCCCCAATTGTTGCAGATGCCGCCCAGATAGGCTTTTTCGACCACGGCGGTCTTGAGCCCAAGCTGCGCCGCCCGGATCGCGGTGACGTAGCCGCCGGGACCGGCGCCGATGATGATGACGTCGAAGGAAGTGTCGGCCATTTGTTTACTCGCTATTGGCTTCCTTCCCCTCTCCCCTTGTGGGAGAGGGTGGATGCGCGCCGTCAGGCGCGCAGACGGGTGAGGGGGATGGCGCGGCAGACTCGAAGATCATTTCCAGCACCGACTGCGACCGCAACAGAATGTCGTTATTCCAGAAGCGCAGGATACGAAATCCACGCTGCGACAAGTCGTGATCACGCCGCTTGTCATTTTCACTTTCCGCATGCTGGCTGCCATCTGCCTCGACAATCAAACGCTGCTCAAACGAAACAAAATCCACGATCCAAGGTCCGATTGGAACCTGGCGGCGAAACTTCATGCTTGCGAGGCGGCGTGAGCGCAGCAGTCGCCAGAGCGCAATCTCGGCGTCCGTCGCATTGGTGCGCAGAGTCTTGGCGAAGGCTCGATTCTGCTTCGGTACTCGTTGACGCATTCCCCTCACCCGTCCGCCTTCAAACTCGGCTGTTGCCGAGTTTGCCACTAATTATTGCCAAAGTCGGATATATCCGACTTTGGTGGCGGCCACCCTCTCCCACAAGGGGAGAGGGAAGAAAGAGGTGCGTTCGGCACCACTCATTGCCGTCACACCATCATCATCACGGGATTTTCGATCAGCATCTTGAACGCGCCGATCAGTTCGGCGCCGAGTGCGCCGTCGACCGCGCGGTGATCGCAGGACAGCGTCACGCTCATAATGTGGGCGGCCTCGATCCTGCCGCCCCGCACCACCGCGCGTTCCTCGCTGGTGCCGACCGCCAGGATAGTGGCGTGCGGCGGGTTGATCACCGCGGTAAAATCCTTGATGCCGTACATGCCGAGGTTGGACACCGCCGTGGTGCCGCCCTGGTATTCCTCCGGCTTGAGTTTTCGGGCGCGCGCGCGGGCGGCATAATCCTTCATCTCGGCCGAGATGGTCGACAGCGTCTTGGTCTCCGCCTTGCGGATGATCGGCGTGATCAGGCCGCCGGGCATCGCCACGGCGACGCCGATGTCGGAGTGCCGGTGCTTGAGCATGCCGCTTTCGGTCCAGCTGACATTGGCGTTCGGGATCCGCTGCAGCGCGATCGCCATCGCCTTGATGACAAAGTCGTTGACTGAAATCTTGTAGAGCGGCTTTTTCTCCTTGTCCTTCGGCGCCGACGCATTGATCTCCTCGCGCGCCGCGAGCAACTTGCCGATGTCGCAGTCCATCGTCAGGTAGAAATGCGGAACTGTCTGCACCGAGGCGGTGAGCCGCTGCGCGATGGTGCGGCGCATGCCGTCATGCGGGATCACCTCGTAGCTGCCGGGCTCATACAGCGCGAGGATCTGCTTGTCCGACATGGAGGGCGCGATCGATGGCGCGGCTCCGGGTGCCGCAGCGGGCGCCTTCAACCCCTTGCCGGATTTGGCTTCCTCGACGTCGCGCGCGATGACGCGGCCGTGCGGGCCTGAGCCGTTGATACGGCCGAGTTCAATGCCGGCCTCCTTGGCGAGCCGTCGCGCCAGCGGCGACGAAAACGTGCGGGCATGGCCGTTGGTCTGTTGCGCGGGCGCAGCGGCAGCTTTCGGAGCTTCGGCAGATGCAGGCTTCGCGGGCGCCGGCGCTTCGGCCTTCGCTTCCGTCTTGGCCTCAGACTTGGCCTCAGACTTGGCTTCAGACTTGGCTTCAGACTTTGGCGCGCTTGCCGCCCCTGCCCCCGCCGCCTTTACGTCCTCGCCGTCGCCGGCCAGCACCGCGATCACGTCATTGACGGCGACATCCTGGGTGCCCTCGGGCACCACGATCTTCGCGATGGTGCCCTCGTCGACCGCCTCGACTTCCATGGTCGCCTTGTCGGTCTCGATTTCGGCGATGACGTCGCCGGATTTGACCTTGTCGCCCTCCTTCTTGAGCCACTTGGCCAGGTTGCCCTTTTCCATCGTCGGCGAGAGCGCGGGCATCAGAATGTTGATTGGCATTGTCAGTGACCCTGTTGCGACCGTGGCGTGGTGTTGCCGAGGTCGGTCGGCCGCGCAATTTCGGCTTCGAACATGTCGACGATGCGCCTCAGCGCATCCTCCTCGGTGTAGTCGCCCTCGCGCGCATAGACGCGGGCGGCATGGCGGGCGATGTCGACCAGCAGCAGGCCCCACATGTCCGGCTCGTCGAAGGCGCGCTGGAACGCGATCGACAATCCGCCGTCGACCACGAATGCACGCAACACCTCCGCGGCATCCTCCCGGTCGATCACATCAGGCGGCAATGGCTGTTCCTGGGGACCGGCCATTGGCTCACCGATAACAGACGGCTTTGGCGGCGGCGACCACTTCGGCCACCGAGGGCAAGGCCAGCTTTTCGAGATTGGCCGCATACGGCATCGGCACGTCCTTGCCCGACACCCGCGCCACCGGTGCGTCGAGATAGTCGAAGGCGTGCTGCATGATGCGGGCGGCGATTTCGGCGCCGACGCCGTTCTGCTGCCAGCCTTCCTCCACTGCCACGGCGCGGCCGGTCTTCTTGACCGAGGCGATAATGGTATCCGTATCCATCGGCCGCAGCGTGCGCAGGTCGATCACCTCGGCCTCGATGCCTTCCTTTGCCAGTTCGTCGGCGGCTTTCAGCGCATAGGTCATGCCGTGCGACCACGACACGATGGTAACGTGGCCCCCTGACCGCACGATGCGCGCTTTTCCTATCGGGATCACGAAATCGTCGAGTTTCGGGATCTCGCCGGAATGGCCATAAAGCATTTCGTGTTCGAGGAAGATCACTGGATTGGGATCGCGGATCGCGGCTTTCAGCAGGCCCTTGTAGTCGGCGGCCGAAAACGGCGCGACCACCTTGAGGCCGGGGACCTGCGAGTACCAGGCCGAGTAGTCCTGGCTGTGCTGGGCGCCGACCCGGGCGGCAGCGCCGTTCGGTCCGCGGAACACGATCGAGCAGCCCATCTGGCCGCCCGACATGTACAGCGTCTTGGCCGCGGAATTGATGATCTGGTCCATCGCCTGCATGGCGAAGTTGAACGTCATGAATTCGACGATCGGCTTCAGCCCGGCCATCGCCGCGCCGACGCCGATGCCGGCGAAGCCATGCTCGGTGATCGGCGTGTCGATCACGCGCTTGGCGCCGAATTCCTGCAGCAGGCCCTGGGTGACCTTGTAGGCGCCCTGATATTCCGCGACCTCCTCGCCCATCACGAACACGTCGGGATCCCGGCGCATCTCCTCGGCCATGGCGTCGCGCAAGGCTTCGCGGATGGTCATGGTGACCATCTCGGTGCCTTCGGGCACCTCCGGATCCGGTTGACTGACGGTCTGGGGGGCGGCCGGTGCCTTCTTTTCTTCGCCGCCGCCGGAGGCCGAGGCGTTGGCTTCGGCCGGCGGCGCCGGTTCGGCGGCCTTCTCCTGTTTCGCCGGCGCCGGCGCCTTGCCCAAATCGTCGGCACTTTCGCCGTCCGACAGGATGGTGGCGATCGGGGTATTGACCGCGACGTCGGCGGTGCCTTCCGGGATCAGGATCTTGCCGAGGGTGCCCTCGTCGGTGGCCTCGACTTCCATCGTCGCCTTGTCGGTCTCGATCTCGGCGATGACATCGCCCGACTTGATCGCCTCGCCCTCCTTCTTCAGCCATTTCGAAAGGTTGCCCTTCTCCATGGTCGGCGACAGCGCGGGCATCAGCACTTGAATTGGCATGGTGGCTCCAGGAATTCACTCGTCAGGCTGGAAGGCGCGCGCTCACGCTCAGCGGTAGACATCGGTATAGAGTTCGGACGGGTCGGGCTCGGGATCGCTTTGCGCGAACTCGGCCGATGCGTTGACGATCTCGCGCACTTCCGCGTCGATCGCCTTCAACTCCTGCTCGCTGACCTTGTCCGCCAGCAGGCGGTTGCGCACCTGCTCGATCGGATCCTGGTCGTGGCGGACCTTGTCGACCTCCTCGCGGGTGCGGTATTTCGCCGGATCGGACATCGAATGGCCGCGGTAGCGGTAGGTCTGCATCTCCAGGATGAACGGTCCCTTGCCGGCCCGGCACCAGGCCACCGCCCGGTCGCCGGCGGCCTTCACCGCGCGGACATCCATGCCGTCGATCTGTTCGCCGGGAATGTTGAAGGAGATGCCGCGCCTGGAAAAATCGGTTTGCGCGGAGGAACGCGACACCGAGGTGCCCATCGCATAGCGGTTGTTCTCGATGATGTAGACGACGGGCAGCTTCCACAGCTCCGCCATGTTGAAGCTCTCATAGACCTGGCCCTGGTTGGAGGCGCCGTCGCCGAAATAGGCCAGGCTGACGAAATCATTGCCGCGGTAGCGGTTGGCGAAGGCCAGCCCCGTGCCCAGCGACACCTGGGCGCCGACGATGCCGTGGCCGCCGAAGAAATTCTTCTCCTTGCTGAACATGTGCATGGAGCCGCCCTTGCCCTTGGAATAGCCGCCCCGTCGCCCGGTCAGTTCGGCCATCACGCCCTTGGCTTCCATGCCGCAGGCCAGCATATGCCCGTGGTCGCGGTACCCGGTTATAACCTGATCGCCCTGTTTCAGGGCCATCTGCATGCCGACCACGATGGCTTCCTGGCCGATGTAAAGATGGCAGAAGCCGCCGATCGCGCCCATGCCGTAGAGCTGGCCCGCCTTTTCTTCGAAGCGCCGGATCAGCAGCATGTCGCGCAGCGCGCGGAGCTCCTGTTCCCTGGTGAACTCGGGCGGACTGTCGGCGCCGCTGGCTTTCTCCTGCCCGTGCCCCGTTTCCTTTGTGACGCTTTTTTTCGCTGCGGCCATGGCACTTCCGGATGAGAGAACGAATAACCCTCTCTAACCCAACTCAAACCGCCATGAAAGGATTGCGTGGTCGCAGCGAAATTCCGCTATGCCGCACTGCAACCCAGCGACATTTTCGAAATCGATTTCGGCAATTTTTGAAATTTGCAGCCGGGAGGACGGCAGCGTCACTTCGGCTTGACGATTTTGACCAGGTCGCGCGGATTGACGTAATCGAGCTGGTAGCGCGCGCGCTCGTCGAGCATGTCCGGATCGACCCGGTCGGACCGCAGCAGCGACACCCGCGCCTCGCCGTCGAGGCGCTCGCGCTTCAGCCGCGCCAGCTCCGACGTCAGCGCGATGATTTCCTGGTCGAGCTCCTGCCGCGCGTTCAGCCCGTATTTGCCGGTATAGGCGTTGACGCCGAAATAGCCGACCATCGCCGCCGCCATCGTATAGAGGGCAAGCCCGGTGAGCAGGGATTTGAGTCGGGAGCGCGAGACCATGCCGTGACGATGCGACGGCCGGGTTAAGAGAATCCTAACATCCCGGCCGTCCCCGCGGCTGTGCCGGGCTATTTGTTCTGCTTGTCGACGAACGCCGCAAAGGCGTCGATGTATTGCTGCAGCACCTTCTGCACCGGTTCCTGGGTGAGCTGGCCCTTGTCGTCGAAAGCGTCGCCGACGCCGTTCAGGTAGATTTCCGGCTGCCCCATGATCGGGCCGGC